>JBAQLX010000459.1:0-3391 GCA_049302315.1 Desulfosporosinus sp. | reverse complement strand
CCATCTTATCCAAAAACACATCCGTTCACTGGCAGGGAACAAAGATCAACATTATTGATACGCCAGGACATGCCGACTTCGGGGGTGAGGTTGAGCGTGTCTTACAAATGGTCAATGGGGTGCTCCTCATTGTAGATTCTTTTGAGGGCCCCATGCCCCAAACCCGTTTTGTTTTGAGAAAAGCTTTAGAGCTTAAGCTCGTGCCTATTGTTGTCATCAATAAAATTGACCGCCCGGATGCTCGCCCGGCTGAAGTGGTCGATGAAGTACTTGATCTCTTTATTGAGCTGGGAGCAGAAGACGATCAGTTGGATTTTCCAGTCGTCTATGCCTCTGCGCGTGAAGGAACTGCAGGACTCGCCTACGATTCCCTGGCAGACTCTTTAACGCCGCTTTTTTCCGTGATCCTGGAACACATTCCAGCTCCGGTTGTCGATCTTGATGCTCCGTTTCAGATGCTGGTCACCACTCTGGACTACGATGATTATGTCGGAAAAATTTCTGTCGGCAGAATTGTGCGTGGAACCGTACATCAAAACGAAAATGTCATCTTAATCAAGCGAGATGAGAGTTTAGAAAGAGTTAAAGTCGGGAAAGTTATGATTTTTGAAGGACTAAAACGGCAAGACGTTCTTGAAGCATCCGCCGGTGAAATCGTTGCGCTTACCGGACTTACCAGCGCTAATATAGGGGAAACTGTTGCTTGTGCTCTAACTCCTGAAGCCTTACCAACCATCGAAGTAGATGAGCCCACTTTATCTATGAATTTTATGGTTAATGATAGTCCCTTCGCCGGACGAGAAGGTCATTTTGTAACCTCTCGCAAGATACGCGAACGTCTTTGGAAGGAAGTCGAGACCAATGTTAGTTTAAGAGTCGAAGAAACGGACACTACCGATTGTTTTCAAGTATCCGGCAGGGGAGAACTTCACCTCTCGATTTTGATTGAGAATATGCGTCGGGAAGGGTATGAACTTCAAGTTTCCAAACCCGAAGTTATCTATAAAATTATCGATGGTGTCAAATGCGAACCAATCGAGTTTTTAATCTGTGATCTTCACGAAAGTGCACTGGGTCCGATCATGGAGCTTCTCGGCAAGCGGAAAGCGGAAATGGCCAATATGATAAGCCTTTCTGCTTCGCAACTCCGTCTGGAATTTAAAATTCCGGCCCGCGGCCTGATTGGTTTTCGGGGCGACTTCTTATCGGAAACACGGGGTGAAGGAATGATGAGCCATGTGTTCTTTGGTTATGAACCCTATAAAGGGGAAATCCCAGGACGAAACAGTGGCGCACTCATTGCTTTTGAAGAGGGAGAAACAAACGCTTACGGCCTTTATGCCGCCCAGGAAAGAGGGACTTTGTTCGTTGATCCAGGCCTTCATGTGTATGCAGGTATGATTGTTGGAGAGAATAAGCGTGAGCAAGATATTGAAGTGAACGTTTGTAAGAAAAAACAACTCACTAATATGCGTACCAGTTCGGCCGATGAAGCGTTACGCCTTGATAAGCCCAGAGAATTTTCCCTGGAGCAATCATTAGAATTTATTAACGATGATGAATTGGTGGAAATTACCCCGAAGAGCATTCGCCTGCGCAAGAAATTTTTAGATCACTCTGCTCGTGTGCGCTATTCCAAGACTTTAACAGGGAAATAATAACAAGGCGTTTTCTCGGACACCTTTTATCTTTACTTGAGTATATTAGTAAGGATGGGAGGTGCCTGTACGCATGACAATCCGCGTGACGTTTAGACCGGACAATCATCAGCCTCCGGTCATTCAAACTCCCTTACCCCGTGAAACCGCACAAGCTGGCAGACTTGGGACAGAGCCGGTGGGAATTGGACGAGCGCGCAAGAATAACCCTGCTTCCTTGGAAAAAGACAAAGATAAAGTTGCGGAGATCCTTGCTGAATTGGAAACATACATTGGGCTAGTGACCGTAAAACGCCTGATTCGGGAATTACAAGCCTATGTGGAAATTCAAAAACGGCGCGCACGGGAAAAACTTATTGCCGAACCCCTCGTTCTACATATGATTTTTCGTGGGAACCCCGGAACCGGTAAAACAACAGTAGCTCGCTTGGTCGGGCGACTATTTAAAGAGATGGGAGTTCTTCAAAAAGGGCAGGTGATCGAATGTGAGCGAGCAGATCTTGTCGGTGAATATATTGGACATACCGCGCAAAAAACAAGGGACCAGCTCAAGAAAGCGTTGGGGGGAGTTCTTTTTATTGATGAAGCCTATTCGCTGGCCCGTGGTGGTGAAAAGGATTTCGGCAAGGAAGCCATAGATGTCTTAGTGAAGGCGATGGAAGATAATAAGGACAATCTCGTGCTGATCTTAGCCGGCTATTGTCTTGAAATGGAATGGTTTTTGCATTCCAATCCCGGACTTCGCTCACGTTTCCCCATACATATTGATTTTCCGGATTATTCGCTGGATGAATTGTTAGCCATCGGGAATTCAATGTTTAAGTCTCGTCAATATGAGCTCACTCAAGAAGGAGCGGAAGCGCTCCGTGCCCACCTGCCAAGTTTACTGAATACTCATCCTTATGCCGGAAATGCGCGGCTTGTTCGTAACCTCGTAGAAAAAACAGTGCGAAAACAGGCCGTCCGTTTATTCCAAAAGTCTAGCTCAAGTCGCGAAGAACTAATCCAAATTTTACCTGTAGATATTACCCTGGAAGATCTCTAAGCTTATCTTTTGGGGTATCTTGCATATACGAAAAACTCAGAATAAGAGGTATGCCATTATGGATATTTCGGGAGAACTGTCCGGGATTCGGGCAAGCCAGTTACAAGAGCTTCATAATCTTTCTGAATTAAAGACTGAACGTTCTGAACTAATCCATCCTGAAATCCTTGCAGATTTGCTTCGGCTAACACAACTTTGGAATCGGGAAATCGCCGTTTATTTATCCCGTCCTGGGACACTCTTGGCGGCTGCAATAGGGCGCCATGCCAATGTTACACTACCTCAGATCAAAGGAAAATCAATGGGGAAACACCTGAGGTGCATCCATACACATCCCAATGGGGACTCCAGACTCAGTCCACTGGATCAAAGCGCCCTGTTATCCCTTCAACTGGAAAGTATGGCTTCAGTAGGAGTTCTCGACGGCTTACTTACAGGAATTCAGATTGCCTATCGAACAGGGGAGAACGATCCCTTTATTGTAAATCTCAGTTCTAAAAACTGGCAATCATTTGATTATAACGACTTCTTGTCTAGCTTTTCCAAGGGTACAACCAAAACTGAAACGGCGCCCAGGAAAGAATGCGCTTACCTAATAGCGCTGGTAGACAGTGAACTGGACAACCTTGAAGATTTAACTGAACTACGAGAGCTGGCTCGCTCAGCCGGCGTAGACGTAGTTGGGCAG
>JBAQLX010000458.1:0-14617 GCA_049302315.1 Desulfosporosinus sp. | reverse complement strand
TAGATGTCCGGGAAATGGAACTGGAGTTTCTGGAGCAAAGGTTAGCTGAAATAAAAAATAGTGTAGCAAGAGATTTGTGGGAAGTTCCCTATCGGGATGTAATTTTGGAAAAGCTACCAGGGATAATTCTGCAGGCGAAGATTATGGGTGCTAAGTATGAGGTGGTTTGTACTAATCCGCCCTATATGGGAAGAAAGGGTATGAACCCAAGGCTAGCCGATCATGTTGAGAAAAACTTTGCTGATAGTAAAAGTGATTTGTTTGCAGCGTTTATTCTACATAATTTTAGTTTCTTAAGACAAGATGGATTTAATGCAATGGTAACCATGCACTCATGGATGTTTCTAGAGGCTTATATGAAATTAAGGAAAATAGTTCTATCAGACTATGGTATTTACTCAATATTACATTTAGGAATGGAGGCTTTCGAAGGCATTATTGGTAAAGTTGTTCAGACTGCCGCCTTCATTATTAGAAATAGAAGAATGTATAAAATCAAACCAGTATGTATAAGACTAGTTGATTTTTATGACTCCCGTAAATATGAAAAAGAAATACAGTTTTTCAACCCTCAATACCTAATTTGTAGGGTCAAACAAGAGGAGTTCAACATGATACCTGGCGCGCCCGTCTCCTATTGGATTAGTGACAAAATTTTTAATCTTTTTGATAAAAATATATTAGTTGGAGATTTTGGATACGCGAGACAGGGATTAGCGACAGCGGATAATAAAAAATTTCTTAGACAATGGCATGAGGTTGTGTTTAACAAGATTAGTTTTTCAACGGCTAATAGTGTGGAGACATCATATAACGGTTACAAATGGTATCCATATAATAAAGGTGGAGATTTCAGAAAATGGTTTGGAAATTTAGAGTATATAGTAAACTGGCAAAACGATGGTTATGAAGTTAGAAACTTTCGAGATGGAACAGGTTACCTTAAATCCCGACCGCAAAGCATCCAAAATTATTTTAAATCAGGTTTGACTTGGAGTGATGTATCATCGAGTGTGTTCAGTTGTAGATATATTGAAGATGGATTTATCTTTGATGCTGCGGGGCCAATGTTTTTTTGCGATGATGAAATAAAGAAATATATGCTAGGTTGTTTTAATTCTATTCCATTTAAGATGTTTCTTGAAATATTTTGTTCGGGATTGCATTTTAGTACAGGTCATATACCACGTGTACCATGTTTGATGCCAAAAAAGCAAATAAAAGATTCAGTTGAAGTTCTTGTTAATGAAAATATAGTTATTTCGAAAACCGACTGGAATAGCTATGAAACAAGCTGGGATTTTTCTAAACATCCATTTGTTTCAGGCATATTCCCTATTAAGATCGATATAAAGAATGAGAGACTTAAGGACATAAATTCAGCATGGGAAAACTTTACCACAACGAACTTCAACCAACTCAAGGCCAATGAAGAAGAACTAAATCGAATCTTCATGGAAATTTACAGCTTACAAGACGAACTCACCCCAGAAGTAGAAGATAAAGACATCACCATCCGCAAAGCAGATCAGCCGCGAGACATTAAATCCTTCATCTCTTATGCCGTGGGATGTATGTTGGGCAGATATTCTCTCGATGAAGAAGGGCTAATCTTCGCCGGTGGGAAGTTCGACCCAGAAAGATACCAAACCTTTCAGGCAGATGCTGACGGCATTCTGCCTGTCTTAAGTGATGCCTATTTTGATAATGATATTGTGACCCAATTTGTGGAGTTTGTAAAAGTCACCTTTGGGGAGAGTACCTTGGCCACCAATCTCGACTATATTGCCGAAACCCTAGGCAGAAGGGCCAATGAGACGAGCAGAGAGTGCATCCGCAGATATTTCCTGAAGGACTTTTACAAGGATCATGTCCAGATCTATAAGAAACGGCAGATCTACTGGTTATTCACGTCTGGCAAAGAACAAGGGTTTAATGCCCTAGTTTATATGCATCGCTATGACAGTAGTATGGTCTCTCGGGTACGCATGGATTACCTGCATCCCTTGCAGAATAAACTGGAAGCCGAGTTCCTACGCTTAAATCAAGTTCTAGTGTCGGAAGACTCGCCAACCGAAAAGACAAAAGCGACGAAACGGTTGAAAGTGTTAACCAAGCAGATGGATGAACTAAAAAAATACGATGAAGTGATTCATAATCTGGCCGATCAGCAGATTGAGATTGATCTGGATGACGGGGTCGTCGTCAATTACGCTAAGTTTGCGAAGGTGCTGGCGAAGATATAAAGGGCTGTGTTTATAGGCTATTGGATTGAGAATATCGATCCAGCGTGCTATGATGATACCAATATTTGGATGAACCGGTCTTGCAGGATTAGTTACTCGAGGTATAGTCTGTAATTAAACAGATGGAGGGAAGATATATGATTTTAAAAAGTGTTACTATTGAAAACTTTAGAGGAATAAAACACAACTCATTTGATTTTGAAAATAAATTCAACTTGATAATAGGCAATAATGGAATGGGTAAAACAGCTGTGTTAGAAGCAGTGGCTATTGGATTAGGTGGATTTTTAGTAGGTGTTGATGGGATATCGACTATTCATTTCAAACCTGATGATGTTCGAAGCGTAGGGTATTTAGTAGGTGACGGTTCATACGATATAGAGTATTTTACTCCTACAGTAGTTAGTTGTGTTGCTGATTTTCATGATGGAGAAATTGAATGGAATAGAAGTAAAAGTAGCCAAAAGAGCACGACTAAAACGGTTACGACCAAGAATATCTCCAAATATGCTACTTCACTTACGAAGAACAAGAACAATGTATTTCCAATTATCAGCTATCAAAGTGCAGGAAGAATGTGGACGCAAAAACGAGATAAATGGGAAGACGTATTTAAAGGAAATTATATGCGTAATGTGGGCTACACTGATTGTTTAGCTTCTGAGTCAAATATTAGAATGCTTACCAACTGGTGTCAGAGAATGGAACGCATCGCATATCAAAAGAAATCAGAAGTTGCTGAATATGAATCAGTAAAAAGAGCAGTAGGTAAGTTTATCAGCGTATTAGAAAAGACGAATACCGAAAGCACCATCTTCTATGATGAACGTACGGGAGAACTTGTGTATTTTTACGAGGCTAAGGCCTTACCACTTAGATACATGAGTGCGGGTTATCGAAGTCTCATTGGGATGGTGGCGGATATTGCCTACAGAATGGCTGTACTAAATCCCGATCTAAAAAGTGAAGTTACAGAGAGAACATCAGGAATTGTCTTAATTGATGAAATCGATTTGCATATTCACCCAAAATGGCAATGGAGAATTGCAGAGTCTCTCATGCAAACCTTCCCATGTGTGCAATTTATTTCAACTACCCATTCTCCAATTGTCATAGCATCCTGTAAGGACAAAAAGGTTATAAGTCTTTTTGATTCGGATGCTTGTACGCCAGC
This sequence comes from Desulfosporosinus sp., assembly GCA_049302315.1. GTDB lineage: Bacteria > Bacillota > Desulfitobacteriia > Desulfitobacteriales > Desulfitobacteriaceae > Desulfosporosinus. The sequence goes on along the minus strand of JBAQLX010000458.1, from coordinate 11,197 downwards.
GATTGAGCTTGATGCTGAATATATAAAATCTCCTTATGGTTGGCGAGTAAACGATGTTTTGAACGAATTCATGGGAGTTGACGAAAGATCGCCAGAAGTAAAACCACAACTTGAAGAAATAAGACAGCTTTCGTTAAAAAAAATCAAAAAACAATTGACAGATGAAGAAAATATGAAATTGAAACAATTAAAGGATGATGTGTATTCTAGTCTCCCCCAAAATGATGCAGCTGTCGAACTGGCAGAACTCAGCTCAATTGAGGACATCCTAAAGGGAAGAGGGAAGGCAAATGCACAAAGTTAATAGATTACCAGAACCGGAAAGTCTCAAGAAAAATGCGAAGAAATGGACAGATGAATTGTTAGCGGAAGTTCCGAAATATCGTACGTTTAATGATATCCCACAAAAATTTGTAAATAGTTATAGACAAGACGATGTCAAACAAGCTTTAGGTGGAATGTATGAGGGACTGTGCTGTTATTGTGAATCACCAATTGGAGTTCAGGTTTTTGAACGAATTGAACATTTAATGCCCAAAAGTAAATTCCCACATCTATGTTTTCAATGGTCTAATCTCAATTATTCTTGCGAAGTGTGTAATAGCACAAAATACAAAGGAGATAAATGGGATTATCAAAACCCAATCTTTGACCCGACTTTCGATGAGATACAGAATTACTTAGAAGTTGATGTAGATACTGCGAGCATAACGCCTAAAAATAATAATTTAAGAGCAATAACCACAATTGAACATACTGGATTAAATAGAGAGGGTTTAATCGAACGTCGTGGAGATATTGCTAAAAAACTAAAGGAATTGCTAAGAATAGCATTAAAAGCTGGTGCTGTAGAAGAGCTAAAAGATATTATTCGATCTATGTCAAAGATTTGCGGATATCCGTTTTTGCTGAATACATTTGCTAACAAGCTTTAATTAATGGTTGGGTCGTTAAATGCATGAACTCACCTTATTTTGATGATGATAGCGTGTCACAACTTGTGAAGTTCGTTAAGTTACCTTTTGGGGGCGAATACCTTAGCCACCAATCTCGACGATATAGCCGAAACCTTGGGCAGAAGGGCTATTGAATCCAGCCGAGAATGTATTCGCAGATATTTTCTAAAGATTTTTACAAGGATCGTGTCTAGATGTATAAGAAATGTCGATCTACTGGTTATTTACGTCTGGCAAAGAACAATGGTTTAACGCCTTGGTTTATATGCACCATTATGACAGCAGTATGGCCTCCAGGGTACGTACGGATTACCTGCATCCCTTGCAAAATAAACTGGAGGCCGAGTTCCTGAGCTTAAATCAAGTGTTGGTGTCGGAAGACTTTTAATATGGGAGTGGTGTTTGATGCTTAATGTACAGCATTTAAAGAATTTTAAACCGTGGAAAGATACACGCAAAATCGAATTGGCACCAATGTCAGTTTTCTTTGGCGAAAATAGTTCCGGTAAGACGAGCTTACTTCAAAGCCTCTTATTGTTAAAACAGACTGTGGAAGCACATTCGCAGGAACCCCTCTTACTTGGAGGGTGGGGTGGTAAGTCCCTGATTGACTTGGGGACTGCAGAGAACATATTCTATAAAGGAGCCAAAACATCAGATACGCTTTCAATAGGAATTGAATGGGGAAAGATGGTTAATGATGCTTTGCAGAACATCAAGTGGTTGAATTTGTTGTTCAATGTAGAGATACTCTTTAAAAACAACACTCTCTCAGTAAAGTCACTTAAATACGCAAATGCTGATAATGAATCTGAATTTATCGAAGCACTTCGAATAACTGAAGGTAGAAATGACGGGAAATATGAATTGAGAACAGGATCAAATATTGATTTAACCGAGCGAAGAAAAACTGCAGGACAACCTTGGCCACTTCCGAGATTAGTATCCTGTTATAGTTTTCCATCTGAGTTAGACCGGGATTATGTTTATAGCGATGCCATTAGAGAAATAGAATATAGCTTTACTAATTTGATAAGGTCATTTCGATATATTGGCCCTTTGCGCTTGTGGCCTTCAAGAACTTATACTTACGCAAATGTCATGCCGGAATCTGTTGGGGACAAAGGTGCTGATGCAGTAACTATGTTAGTTGGGGAGATGAATGCTAAGACATTTAACCCCAAAACTCATTTAAAGAATAACAAAATAAAGCAGGTTGGCGAAGCCTTAAAACGTTTAGGTGTAATCACAGAGTTTGAGATTGAACCCATTGGAGGGGTAGGACGGCTTTATGAATTGAAAGTTCGTGTTTCAAAGTTTAGTCCGTTTGTCTCAATCGTTGACGTCGGATTCGGCGTGTCTCAAGTTCTACCCATCATTGTGGAGTCCGTATTCGCGGGGGCGGGGAGTGTGCTTTTGCTGGAACAGCCAGAACTCCATCTTCATCCAAAGGTGCAGTCTAATTTGGCCAAGGTTTTACTTGATTTTGTCAAGGAAAAGAGCATTCAGTATATTATTGAGAGCCATAGTGAGCATTTTCTTACAAGATTGCAATCAGAAATGGCTGCCGATTCGGACGCTATTAATCGAGTTAAAATTTATTTCTGTGAACAGGCTAAAGGGGAATCAAAGATTCGCCGTCTGGAAACGGATGAGTTTGGATATATCAAAGATTGGCCGGAAGACTTCTTCGGCGATGTTCTTGGCGAGCGCATGAAGATGGCTGATGCTCGAGCCCGTCGGATTGTCGAAGAAGGAATGGGGGACAAAAAATGACGGCTAGGATCATTGACTGTAATATATGGCTTACATCGGCTGGCAAAAGTGGACATATGTCTAACGCTTGCCAAGTTTTGTGCTTACAGTGGTTGCAGGATTTTTGGAAATCGAAAGATTCATTAGTTATGGACGTTCTTAACTCTATTGGTAAAGAATATCGCTCGAATTTTCGTCGTCACGGCGTAAACCCTCAAGATGTCGCGTATCAAGTTCTAAACTCTTTGCAGAGTGCTCAGACTAGACGAATCTCCTATGTACAATTTGAGATAGACGAAAATGGTCATGCAATTTTACCAGAAGATTATCCACCAGCTGTGATCGAAAATGCGGATAAGAAATGGATTGCAGCTCACCTAGCACATCCAGAGAGACCAGTTATATATAACGCTGCGGACACTGATTGGTTAAAAGCGGAGCAGTTTTTGATAGAAAAGAATATTCCAGTAGTTAATTTGTGCTATCTAGAGTTACAGGAGATCTTAGCACATAAGGGGGCAGGCTAATGTCTTTTGTCAAGTTTCCACCGACTCCGCATCTACTAAGTCTCGAACCCCATAAACTAAGAAACGATAAGCTTTTAGAGGCTGATGAACGGTCTGCTTTCTTCGGAACCGTAATAAGCGTTGAAGAAAAAGTCGATGGAACGAACATCGGTTTTTCTCTGTCTAACGCTGGAACAATTTTGGTTCAAAATAGGGGCGCATATATTGAACCAGACTCTCATGCCCAATTCAGACGACTGAATTCTTGGCTTAAGGAGCATGAGAGAGAACTTTTTGAGTTGTTATTTCCTGACCGGATCCTTTTTGGTGAATGGTGCTACGCAAAACATACCATTCCTTATGAGTGGTTGCCAGATTGGTTTCTAGCGTTTGACATATTTGAACCAGCAAGCGGTAACTTTGTATCGAGGGATGTTCGGCACAATTCCCTTAGAAGTTTAGGGATTCACGAAGTCCCTTTCCTGGGAAAAATGACTTTTGCTAACGAGAGCCAAATACATGAATTGCTTGAACGCCATTCTGTTCTTTATAATGGTCCTGTCGAAGGGGTATATCTTCGACTCGAAGATAATGACAAATTGCTAAGACGGGCAAAGATTGTGAGGTCGGAGTTTACGCAAAGCATTGAGGAACATTGGACAAGGCAAGCATTGCACATTAACGGAATGGTATCCAGCAGAGAGCTATGACAATACCAATAGAAATGGATAAATATGGGATTGACATAACGGAGAGTTTTTAACAATCTAAAGTGATTTACAAGGAGGGCGCCTGTATGGGTATGGTGGAGGGATTTAGAATCGAGAATTTTGGTGTTTTAAAGGATGTCAAGATTGGAAAACTATGGTCCGATGATAATAAGACCCCTCCGTTAAAGTCTCTTACTGTCGTTATCGGGAAAAATGGAGTAGGTAAAAGTACAATGTTTGATACCTTTGGGTTTATTTCTGATTGCTTAAAGTATGGAGTGGAAGAGGCCTGTGACCTCAAACAACGGGGTGGTTATGAAAGGATCGTTTCATTGGGTTCTCGTGAACCTATCAAAGTAGAGCTTTATTATCGAGAGGGCAAGGAAGAAAGACCCATAACCTATGAACTGGAGATCGACGTCGAAAAAAATGGGAGACCTTATGTCAAGACGGAGCGTCTGCGACAAAGAAGAAAAGGCCAAAAATCAGGACAGTCTTTTATGTTTTTAGATCTAGCCAAAGGCAAAGGTAAAGCATGGAAAGGGAATAGTTTTGGTGATGAGGAATCTGAGAAGGTCCTTGTAGAATTAACTGATTCTCGTCATTTAGGGATCGCTACGTTAGGTGCTCTAAAGGAACATCCTAGAATTGCGGCTTTCCGTGAATTTCTTGAGGGATGGTACTTATGCTATTTTACTCCTGCTGCAGCACGAAGCCTCCCCATGGCAGGCCCGCAAAAGTATTTAAATATGCATGGAGATAATTTGGGTAATGTAGTCCAGTATATGGAAAGGGAGAGTCCCGATCTCTTAAGAAAAATACTAGAAAAAATTGCTTCGAAGATACCTGGTATACATATAATATCTACTAAAAAAACGGATGACGGTCGTTTACTGCTGCAATTTAACGATAAAGGCTTTAAAGATCCCTTTTATGCACAAAGAATGTCCGACGGCACGCTAAAGTATTTTGCCTATATGCTTTTGTTGGAGGAATCTTCCCAACGGCCCTTTATATGCATCGAAGAACCCGAAAATGGTTTGTATCACGGTATATTAAATTCACTGGCAATGGAATTTAGAAGACATGCCACTGAAAAAAAGACCAAATCACAAATATTTATTACAACCCATAGTCCGAACTTTGTTGACGCACTTAGTCCAGAAGACGTCTGGATTTTAGAAAAAAATGACAAAGGATTTTCTACAATCCGTAGGGCATCTGACGACTCTCTGGTTAATGGCCTCGTGGAAGAGGGTATTCCGCTAGGAAGCTTATGGTATAGCGATTATACAAAAAGATATTAATGGAATGGAAACGCAGGTGAAATTATGAATCTAGACCAGATAAACGTTGCTCTGACCGAGAAATTTCGGGCGCCGTCCCGAGAGGGCGCCAAAAGGCACATCATCTTCTGGTATGACGCTGAGGGGGACTTCCAGGAGTTTGTCGATGAGCTGGAACTGGCTGAAGTGAAGCTTTGGAAGTTGACGGAAACGAATAAGTTTCTCTCTAAATATACGCTTGAAGTGATAGACCCAAACTCCAATTATCTGATCTATGCTGCTTTCGCTAAACCGGACGATGCAAATAATTGGTTGTTGGATATCATGCTCTACTCCCAGACGTTCATCGCGGACAAAATTGCCTTGATGATGGATGATCTTCATGTCGAGAATAACGGTTTAAGACCCTGCTTTATGAACTTTGAAAAGTTTTTCAATAGTAAAGACCGATATGCTCGTTTTGCCTCGTACTCTCTGGAAGCTTATACCGAAGAAACAATCCATATTGGTGTGCTGGCGGCATTAGCAAAACGACCAACCCCAGATTTTGAAGATGCGCTGCGTGTTATTCTGATAAATTCCTTACAAGAGGATGAAAATACCGTTTGGCAAAACATTGTTAAGTATGGAGTTGTCGATGGATTTTGGAATCTGACCGAAAAATATTATGGATATTTTGCCCCGGAAAAAAATTTAAAAGGTTTGCTAACCTTTTTCATAATAAACGCGCTTAGTAGTGTTCTGAATCGTACTCTACCGTTAGAATGGCAAGGATTAGTGTCTGCAAAGCGGGCTAACTGTGTCGTGTTTTTAGATCATTTTATGCATCACAGTATGGACTCCAAAATCTACGACAAGTTGGCGGAAGAAATCGAAGCGGATCTTCACTTTGGGGAGTATCTTGAACAATGGGATATTCAAGACTATGAGCAAGTGGATCTCTTCCGAGCGGCTGATCGGTCGATTATCCTTAAACTGACGAACAGCCTACTCATTGGGTCCGAGGAATTTACCCAATACAAGAAGATAATTTCTCTTCGCAAAACGAAGCATTATTACCAGGAATTCGAAAATTATTATGAAGCCATGTTCTGGACGATTGAAATGTATGCTTTCAAGAAGAAATATCAAGCCGGGATACCTGAGCGAGATGCGTTGACCTTCTTTGAGGCTTATACCAAAGAGTACTTCATTATGGACCAAGCGTATCGCAAATTCTGCGTGTCGTTTGATCAAGAACAACATAGTGATGTCTTAAAGCCCTTAAGTGCGGAAGTAGATAATCTCTATACCAATTGGTATCATACCGAATTGGCTGTTAAATGGTCCGCCGCTGTGGCTGAGGAACTGGCAGCCTCTTGGCCCATTCAGGGCATGCCTCAACAACAAGGATTCTTCCGGGATACGATCCAGAAGGCTCTCTATGATAACAAAAAATCATTTGTGATTATCTCGGATGCTCTGCGTTTTGAAGCAGCCGAAGAACTGATGCAACGACTTAATACGGAGATCAAAGGTTCTACTGAGCTGCGCTGGATGCAGGGATGTGTACCCTCTTACACCAGATTGGGTATGGCCGCTTTGCTGCCCCACACGGCACTGTCGATGCAGGGAGACGACGTCTTGATCGAGGGAATCAGCACCAAGGATACCAACGGGCGAAGAAAGATTCTTAAGTCTTACGTTAACGATTCGGAAGTGGTTTTATTAAATGACCTTATTCCGATGACCCGTACTGAACTGAGAAACACATTCAAAGGGAAAAGTGTTGTTTATATCTACCATAATGTAATTGATAGTATGGGGGACAAGGGAGACGAAAGCAAAACATTTCATGCAGTTGAACAGGCCTTTGCAGAGATCCAAGGGGCTATTAGAACGATCAACAAAAATCTTACAGAGGCTAATATCTATATCACGTCGGACCATGGTTTCATCTATCGCCGCAAGGCACTGGCAGAAAGTGATAAGACCACGAAGGGAGATACTCTGCCCCTATATACCAACAAACGCTTCCTTATCTTTGATCAAGAAGTCGATCTACCGGGTTCGATCAAGCTTAGTTTGGATTACTTCTTCGGTAAAGATTGTGGGCTAACAGTTTGTGTTCCCCGGGGGGATAACCGCTATAAAACTCTAGGTGGGGGACAAAACTATGTTCATGGCGGGGCTAGTCTTCAAGAAATCGTGATACCTTTAATTAAATATCGCAATGATCGTAAGAAAGATGAACGTATGTTAATCAGTAAGGTGGAGGTCAAACTCACTAATACCTCTCGGAAAATCACCAACAGTCTCTTCAGCTTGGACTTCTTCCAAACTGAGAAATTAATGGATAAGAAAGTTGCCCGAACAGTCAAGCTGTATTTTACGGATGAAGCGGGGCAAAAGATTTCCAATGAACAAAACATCTTAGCGGACAGGATATCCGAGAAGGCTAGTGAGAGAACGTTTAAGGTTAGCTTTAATTTGAAGAGTAGTAATTACAATAAATTGGAAAAGCACTATCTGGTCTTGGAAGATCCGGAAGAACCGATTAAAAAAATTTATGATAAAATTCCTTTCAGTATCAGCTTGGGCATTGTCAATGAGTTTGATTTTTAATCAGTACGGGACTGGGGGATAACTATGATCGATGAGCTAAACCAAAAATTGAATCAATACTTTGCCGGACGAGTGGTTAGAAAAGATCTTACCAAGAAGATCAAAGAAGGCGCTAATGTTCCGGTTTATGTTCTGGAATATTTATTAGGTATGTACTGCGCCACTGATGATGAAGCCAGCATCAATGAAGGGGTAGACCGCGTAAAAAATATCTTGTCCGAGAACTTTGTCCGATCCGATGAAGCGGAAAAAATTAAATCAAAGATCCGAGAGTTAGGGCAATACACTGTGATTGATAAGGTTACAGTCAGGTTAAATGAAAAGAAGGATACTTACGAGGCTGAATTCTCCAATTTAGGCTTAAAAGGTGTGTCGATTTCACCGAGATACGTCAAGGAGTTTGAAAAACTTCTGACCGGCGGCATTTGGTGTATTTTAAAGATGGGTTACTACTTTGATGAAGAGGCCAAAGGGGTAAACCCTTTCACCATTACTGGGGTTACACCGATTCAGATGCCGAATATGGATCTTAATGAAGTTATAGAAGGACGAAAAAATTTCACCAAAGACGAATGGATTGACGCCTTATTGCGTTCAACTGGTATGGAGCCCACAAAGTTTGAACCAAACGTCAAATGGCATCTCCTGGCACGCTTAATTCCCCTGGTAGAAAATAATTATAACGTCTGTGAACTGGGTCCAAGGGGAACAGGAAAATCCCATGTCTACAAGGAAATTTCCCCCAATTCCATCTTGGTATCCGGTGGACAAACCACGGTGGCTAATCTCTTTTACAATATGGCTTCCCGCACGATCGGCTTGGTGGGATTATGGGATGTGGTAGCTTTTGATGAAGTAGCTGGGATCTCGTTTAAGGACAAAGACGGTATCCAAATCATGAAGGATTATATGGCTTCAGGTTCTTTTGCCCGAGGGAAAGAGGAAAAGAACGCCAATGCCTCTATGGTCTTCGTGGGTAACATTAACCAAAGCGTAGATGTCCTGATTAAGACCTCTCATTTGTTTGAACCGTTTCCCGGGGCAATGGCTGGAGACACGGCATTTTTTGATCGTATGCACTACTATATTCCCGGTTGGGAAGTTCCAAAAATGCGGCCGGAATTTTTAACCAATGAGTACGGTTTTATTGTTGACTACATGGCTGAATTCTTTCGAGAAATGCGCAAACGATCGTTTTCGGATGCCTTAGACAAATATTTTAAACTGGGGAATAATCTCAACCAAAGGGATGTTATCGCTGTTCGCAAGACCGTATCGGGTTTAGTGAAACTGCTTTATCCGAATGGGGAGTTTACCAGAGACAATATCGAAGAGATCCTGCGCTATGCCCTGGTAGGAAGACGGCGGGTAAAGGAACAACTTAAGAAAATCGGCGGCATGGAATTTTATGATGTGCATTTTTCCTATATTTTCAATGAGACGCTGAATGAAGAATTTGTCTCTGTCCCGGAACAAGGGGGCGGCAAGATCATCCCCGAGGGAATCGGGAAGCCGGGTCACGTCTATACCGTTGGTCGTGGGGATTCGGGGATGATCGGAGTTTATAAGATTGAAACTGAAGTAGTGACCGGTACAGGGAAATATGAGAGATCCGGTCTGGGGAACAGTAGAGAAGCTAAAGAAAACACGCTGACAGCGTTTAATTACTTCAAGGCCAATAATAAGAGTATCAGTGGTTCCATAAGCACTAAGACCAAGGATTACCTGATGCATGTTCAAGACATCCAAGGTATAGGCATGACTCCTGACCTGACTCTAACTGCCTTTATCGCAATGTGTTCCGGGGCTATCGGGAAACCTCCTCTAAGCCAGTTAGTCATCTTGGGTTCTATGAGTCTGGGCGGTACCATCAATAAAGTAGAAGAGTTAGCCAATACTTTGCAAGTTTGCTTTGATGCCGGTGCCAAAAAGATATTACTCCCTATGGCTTCGGCCACGGATATTGCCACCGTTCCCCCCGAACTCTTTGCCAAATTCCAAATGGCGTTTTATCAAAGTCCTGAAGATGCAGTGTTTAAGGCCTTGGGGGTGGAGTAGTAAATATTGATTCAAAGACACAAAGTGCGGCATTAGTAAATAGCTCGCCCAGCCATTCCATGATAAGGGGGGGAAAAAAGGGGTGTACCGGGCTTGGTTAAGAAGGAACAGTGGTAGTTAAGGGATGTGCTGGGTGGGTTAAAATCCGTAACCTACACTTAATTCCGTGGGCAAATGCCTGCAACTACTCTCTCCCTACATTATTGAAGCAGTGTAGGGCTATTTTTTGTCCTGGATTCACTTTTTCGTCATGATTCGCTGTTATTATGTAATACAGTTATATGCAAGGACAATCGATACACCTTACCATGAACAACTAACCAGTTTCTAAACTAATGATCGCAGAACTAATCTATTAAATGAGATAAGTTTTGTTCAAACTATTTTATACAAATTGAGGAAGCAATATAAGAATGCATGCCATTTTGTTCAAACTTTTATAAACAAAATATTAATTTCCTGACATAAAAAGGCATTAATTATCTAGTTTCTGTTCAAACTTTTTTACACAACTACACCCTCTTGTTATGATGTAAAAAAGTATGTACAATATTAAAAAAGTTTGTACATTTGTAAGAAAAATTTCAAGGCGACGAGGTGCCGAGGTATAACGGTACAAAAATAAAAATGGATATTTTTGGAAAGATATGAGTTATAATATAAATACAAGCATCTGAAAAGGGGTGGAAAAATGGCGCTGACTAAACTTTATTTAGAAAACTTCACTGTTTTTGACAAGATTGAATTAGAGTTTTCCAAAGGAATCAATGTATTTATTGGCGAAAATGGAACGGGTAAAACTCACATTATGAAGCTGTTATATAGTGCTTGTCAAGCAGCGCAGGCGAAATCTACGGCGATCGACTTTCCGCAAAAAATTGTAAGGGTCTTCAGACTAGATGATTTATCTTTGTATCGTCTTGTAAAACGGGGTGTTGGATCGGGCAATGCAAAAGTAAAAGTTTCTTCCGATAAGCAATCATTGACGCTCACATTCAACTCAAAACACAAGAAGAATATTGAAGTTAAAGGCGCCGAGTCTTGGGAAAAACAACTTGCAGCATTAACAAGTACGTTTATTCCGGCCAAAGAGATACTGTCTAATTCTCGCAATTTGATTCAGGCAATCGAGAAAAATAATGTGGATTTTGATGACACGTATAAAGATATTATCTCTGCGGCAACAGAGCTGAAGCATGATTTTACAGCCCGCATGTAAGCCGGGGTGTAAAGTTATTTTAATTTATTTTTTCTTAAAATAGCCCTGGACTTCCACAAATCCATGTGGTATGGTAGTCTTAGAAAGGTAGGTGGGAACCTAT
>JBAQLX010000457.1:0-2622 GCA_049302315.1 Desulfosporosinus sp. | reverse complement strand
GACTCCGACTTCGCCGCTAAGAATTCCTTTTGGGACGTGCGGCTTCGGCGAAACCCTCCACTGGAGGCTTTCGTCACCGAAGACTCGATGTTCAACTTTAGTTGAACGAGTTCACTATTTCGAAGTTGCTCTTATTCATTTGAATCACCTACATTTGTATAAATTGTGACGGTGTTACGATATTTGGCTTCTTTACAGAGCTTTCAAGAAAATCCTTATCTCCGGTCACAAGTATTTCAACGCCTGCTTTCAAAGCCGAGCGGAGGATTGGCCGGTCATTAACATCCCTTATATCCGGCTCGTCCTCGCTTGGAGCATCCTCAGCTGTGAGCGTCACCAAGTCGTAATGGGCAATCGAAAGAAAGCGCTCCATCGCCTGAATCTTGGTCGGAAATTTGCGGTTGAAAATCCGGCGCATTTCGTCAATGACCTGATCGCAAAGCACTAAAACATATGGCGGCTCCGAAGCCTTGCGGAACGCCTGAAAGGTTGTGCTGCCTGGATTATAAACAGCGGAGATCAGCACATTCGTATCAAGCATTACTTTTATCGTTTGATGCGCGCTCATAGACCTTCAATCTCCGACCTTACCTCGCGCACTAAGCTCATAATATCTTCCTCGCTATTAATCCCTGCCTTTTCAAATTCACCGCTCATTTCCTTTTGCAGGGTGCGCATAGCATAGAGATTTGCATTCATCACAATAGCATAATCGCCCTCGCAGATGAAAGTTACTCTGTCTCCTTCGGAGACTTTTAAGAGATTTCGGATTTCCTTTGGTATCGTAACCTGTCCTTTGGACATTATTTTTGCGTTATCAATCATGGGAACATTCATGATATTTCGCCCCCTTTCCAGTAGGATATTTCCTACTTATCCTACTTTGTAGTATATGCTAAAGCAAGATAAATTACAACAGTTATAAAAAATTTTGACGTCTCCAAACTACTTGGCGGCGTTTTTTCATGCTCTGAAGGAGGTGACCATGACAAAGATAAACAAGAGCAACCTGTGCAGTTATGGAAATATCATCCTGTACGGCTCCTGGTTTTTGCCGCAGCAACAGTTTGCAATATGTATGAGCGGCAAAAACCGCGGCGAAGCGAGGGCTGAAAAGAGGTGCAGGTTATCGCCTCTTTTCGGGCAAAGCGAAGCCGCCAAACGGGGAGCCGGGGCGCCCCCGGCCGCACGACCTTGCAGCCCCACCGGGGCGCAAGGTCTAATGTGTTATATTATACCGCCCCGACAACAGCACGATAAAATGCCCGGCCCGTCATGTGGGGTCGGGTTTGGCTGCAATCCGAACACCCGTCGTAAATTTGTATTTGATTTGCAATATACTTGGTTAGTACACCATCCATCTGTAACACCTCCTGTTGGTGAGACAGGATACCACAGACTATACTGGAAGTCTATTACTTTGTAACTTGAATTGAACTTTTATAAATCTCATCTGGCCGTTGAAGCAGAGGGCTTATTGTCATTTCGCGCGTCTATTTGTATTATTTCCTCACAGCCCTGAAGACCTAATTCATTAAGAATATCATTGAGTTTTTTCTGTTCTTCGTCTGTAAAAAACATAATAACCTCATAAAAAAACTACCTCCCTTAGCCACATACAGTACCATAGGCTGGGGGAGATAGCCATATAATTATAAAATCGTTTACAACTTCGAAAGTCTGGAATGAACCAGGGGAAGAAGGATTTTATCGATTTCTTTTCGGAACTCCTCATCCTCAAGATATTTCTCACAAAACTCCTGATTTTTTGTCATGCGGCTGAGGACAACATCCATGATGGTATTATCATAAATAATTTTGAAGAGGTCGAGCGGGTTTTTGGCGCGAAGAACCATTTCCTCATTGCTTGCCATGTCCTGTACGAATTGTTCAAGTACCTTATCCATCTCGGTAAAGTTAGTACCGAGCCGCTCGTTCAGCCTTTGGATTATAGCTGACAGGTTTTCCTTTTCATCCTCAAGAGGTAGTCCTGTGCCGGAAGTCTTGCCGAATAACACCCCGTCCTCTTTTATGAGAGATATAGAACCTTCATAAGACCTCTGGAGGCGGTAGTACTGCAAAGAAACCTCGTTGTCGAGGTTTGGCGCTCGCTCGACGATATCCTTCGGCAGCTTGCGGAGCAAACACTTGGCATAAGCGTAAAACTTGTGGAGGTTCACGTCGCCAAGTTTGATTATGTGCGTGAGAAATGAATACAGGCGTATAAACTTCGAAAGCGCACCCTTGAAATCAATTTTGTTTTGTTCCTCGGTCAGGGCGTTGTAGCGGTCAATGGCGGGGTCGATGAATGAGTTCAGTCTCGCTAGGTCGATGTTTCCCTGATTCTTTGTCTCCTTAAAGAACACCTTCGCAAAGGCGTCGATTTCGCTGTCTGTGTAGAGCATGAAGCTGTCCAGGACATTCTTGATATCGTAGATGGTGTTCGGGTCGGTGATTTCGTCGATGCCCGTCTCTTGATAGTAGTCTTGGAAGGCAAGTGACGTACTCCCACCACCTAAGAGGTGGGGGCTTCTTGGGACGTACCGACTTATGTCGATATAATTACCAAGCTATTCCCGTTCGCCCAACGGTTCTTTGTAGTTTTAGGCTATACCAAGTATC
>JBAQLX010000456.1:0-10010 GCA_049302315.1 Desulfosporosinus sp. | reverse complement strand
ATTGACAGCAGGCAGCCAGAAGCTTACCTGTTTTCTTGGTAATTCGTTGAAAATAATGTTGCAGGCTGATCGAGCTCGAGAATTGCTCATTCGCTTGATTGACTTCTACCTCACAAATGGCTTGGATTGCTTCGACAAGGTAGGTCATACTGGAAAGTAATTGATGTGTAGAAAGAATATTGAAGGCTTCAGCAAAGAGGTAATCCCCTGTCAGGATGGCTGTGTGATCCCCATGGAGGGAGTTTACAGTTGATTTTCCACGCCGGGTAGCTGATTCGTCGATAACATCGTCATGGATCAGGGAAGCCATGTGAATAAGTTCGACCGCAACGGCTGCTTGGATCATTGGTGGATTTAAGGGGGCAAAACACATACCACTATAAAGAGTAAGGAGTGGCCGAATTCTTTTCCCACCGGCTTGCAACAAACTGACACAGGTTTGTTGAATAAGACCATCGGCTTTATTGAGTACGATTTGTAGCTTATCCTCAACAAAGAGCAGCTCAGGAAATTGAAGCGTCGAAATTGATCTGTCCGTGGTGTTAGAGAGTTGTTGTATACTCATAGTATCTGCCTCTGCCCCCTATCAAAATAAAAGAATACTTTTGTAGTATGCCATAAAGGGGAAGAGAGGATACCTCATGTGTAATACAGTTGTGGTTTAACTTGGGGCTTGTCGCAGCTTGAAAAATAGCTTTAGTAAAGCAATTAAAATTATGGCTAAAACACCGCTGAGTATAAAAGCTATGTTAGCTCCAAACATATCCGTTATTAAACCCGCAAACAGGTTTCCAATTGGAGTTGCTCCTACGAAAACTAAGGAATATACGCTCATGACTCTGCCCCGGTATTCATTTTTTGTAGTAATCTGTAAGGTTGAATTTGCAGTTGTGGTAAACCAGATATTGAATATCCCAGTAATAACCAACAGAATTGCAGTATAATAATAGGTTCTTGTAAAACTAATTAAGATTAACGTTAGGGAGACCATTATGGAACTTCTTAGTAGCATTTTCATATTAGGACCGGATTTGCTTTTTACGGAAACCATTAAGGCCCCGACTAATGATCCTACTCCTAAAGCTGACATTAAAAAGCCATATATTTTGGCCTCTTGATGGAGTATATCTTTAGTGAAAACCGGAATTAATATATTGAAATTGAAGACAAAAATCCCAATAATAAAAACCATCAAAATTGTCTGGAGGAGGGCAGGTTCCCTTACCATATATTTTAATCCGTCCTTTATTTCTTTGAGCATATTGTTATCTGAGACTTTCTTTTTTACATTGGGTGGCACTTCAACTTTAAGCAAACTGGCTATTACGGCCATAAAACTGAAGCCATTTAATAAGAAGCACCAACCGGCGCCAAAAGACGCCATTATTAAGGCGCCTATAGCAGGTCCTATTATGCGGGCTAAATTAAATGTGGCCGAATTCAAGGCGATAGCGTTCATCAAATCCTTTTTGCCGGCCAATTCTATCGTAAAAGCTTGCCTTGTAGGTATATCAATGGTATTTGAGAAACCTAAGATTAACGCTAAGATAAGAATATATTCATATCTGACAGTTTTAGTGAAGACAAGTGCGGCTAAGGTAAATGCTAAAAGCATTGAAGTAAATTGAGTAATTAAGACTATTTGTTTCTTGGGGTATCTATCGATAATAACACCGGCGAACAATGAAAAAATGGTAATCGGTAAAAATTGAATTGCTCCTAAAATGCCTAAGAGGAGTGGTGATCCAGTTAAAGAAAGTACGAGCCATGTTTGTCCTATACTCTGCGCCCATGTTCCGATCAAAGAAACGCATTGTCCCAACCAATAAATCCTGAAATTCTTATGGGTTAAGGCTGGAAAATTAGCGCTAATCACTGCTTTAGAATTTTTGTAGATATTCATTAGTAACCTCTATTTCATTGAAAGGTTTGTCTAAAATTGGTTCATCTAATAATTATATCATATGGGGAATGTGCCCGAAGAGATGTTTATTAAAGCAATTGAACTGAAAGTTATCACTCGGCGTAATGAAACAAGGCGTAATAAAGGAGTAACTGAAACGGTTACTCCTTTTACTTATTCTCCGTAGTCCATTATGGGGAATGGGGTGTTATGGAACTTATTTAGGCTTTTTTGGTTGCTTAGGTTTTTTCGTCTCCTTCTTAGGACTTTTATCTCCCACTCTTGCTCACTCCTTCCTTACATATCAATAACATCGATATTCGAATAATTTGAGTAAAATAAAATCCTCAATCAAATGAAGAATTGCATTTACAATATCAGCATCTCTTCAGATTTGTCAAGAAATTGTTCTTAAAAGATCACAGTAGGCTAGTCATCATCGGGAAATCTTCGTTTTCGACAACACCACCGGTAATAGAATGGAGACCGCTATTAAGAAACGCCGATCTAAAAATAGCCGAAGAACCGTACTTTCCCCGAATTATATCGACTGCACCGTCAACCTTACGTCGTTTATCGTAGTCCTTACCAAAGAGAGAGGTTTGAAAGAAATCATTCTGGCAGAGTTCAGATGCGCGCAGTCCCATATGTCTTAGCGGTTGACCCTGCCAGATTTCATCGAATAGCTCACAGGCGATTTCCCAAATTTCATCCGTACAATCAGTCGAGTTAAAGAGCTTTCTTTGGTGGGAGCAATCGTAAAATTCATTCGTTCGAAAGGAGACGGATACTAAACGAGCTAATACATTAGCTTGACGCAGCCGTGAGCTTACAGATTCGACGAGGGAAAGCAGTACGAGGTGGGCATTATGGCGATCCTCCACGTCAAAGGGCATGGTCGTAGAATTCCCCATACCCTTTACTTCAATGGCGCCACCAAGTCGAACCGGAGAATAGTCTATGCCGTTGGCATAGTTCCAGACTAACACCCCATGTGACTTTAAAAATAGTTTAATTATTTCCAAGTTAAAATTTGCGAGTTCTCCAATCGTTTTAATACCTCTGGATCTCAGCTTTTTAGAGGTTGCTCTTCCGACCATAAAAAGTTCCTCAATAGGTAGGGGCCACATTTTTGCCGGTATTTCTTCGGGGAAGATAGTATGTACCATATCTGGTTTTTTAAGCTCTCCAGCCATTTTGGCTAATAGTTTATTCGTTGAGATTCCAATATTCACAGTAAAGCCCAGTTCATCTTTTATGCGATTTTTTATCGCGTGGGCAGTTTTAGCGGGATCGTCTGAAAGCAACTCCATTCCCGAAAAATCCAGAAAACACTCATCAACGGAAAAACGTTGAACGGATGGGCTATATTCCTTAATAATCTCAACCATGGCATCGCTGCACTGACGATAAAGATTATAATGCGGGTGAACAATTATAAGGCTTGGACATTTTTGGCGTGCCGAGTAAAGCGTTTCGCCTGTCTCTATTTTAAATTTCTTAGCGGGGATTGATTTCGTCAGCACTATACCATGTCGTGTGGTTGGATCACCGCCGACAACCGACGGAACGGTCCGTAAATCGAGTGGATCGCCATGTTGGAGCCGATATACAGCTTCCCAAGAGAGGAAAGCAGTATTTGCATCAATATGAAAAATATATCGTTTAGCCATGATTTTTCACCGCCCAGAGATAGTGTACTCTGATTTTACCAGAACATGCGTTCCAAGTAAATAGAACACATTGACTATTAGTGATTTCTCTGGCAGGATTTGCCGGGTATGCTTGTGCGCAAAAGATCGAATAATATAATCAGATTGAAGCGTAAAAGAATCCTATGCCGGGCAGCGGCGAAGCAGGTCTGCTGCCTTAACAAAATAATCTCTAAGGAGGTTTAAGCTTTGGCTAAGACGACAAAACCAATGGTCCAACTTACACCAGAATTAGAAAAATTCAAGTATGAAGTAGCTCAAGAGATTGGGATTGCTAATCGAAAACGCAAAGGCTCCCCCAACTCGCCGCTACAATAATCCATAGAGAAGTGGGTCTAGTTGGTGATGCACCAATTTGACCCACTTCTGTTCGTAATTACGCACATCCCTATGCCGTCTTCAGCGTTTCTTACCTCGTCGTAACCAAGCCAAAGCGCAGTCCAACCAATAAATGAAATGAAATTGCAAAGAGATACATTTGCATTCATTCCGTTCCCAGCCGTCTACTGCAAATAACGCTCATAATCTTTACGATCAATTCCAGGGTGTAGGCTGATGGCCAAGGCACCGGCAATAATTTTAGCTGATGTCTTTATGAGATCATCGATTTCTTTTGGGGTAACCATTAGGTTTCCCTGGAAGGGGGAAAGCACATCATCAATAATTTTACTAAATGTTTCCGGTTTTATGCCCTTATAAAGTTTATATAACGACGGGCTGGTTACGAATTGTTGAAAAACCCCTTCAACCACATCATGGGCAATCACGGATGCATTGACAACAGTGGGGAGTCCGATGGCAATCACTTTACAGCCCACTGTTTCTTCATTAATGCCAGCCCGTGAATTTCCTACGCCCGAACCAGGATGAATGCCGGTATCAGCGAGTTGAATACTTGTCCCAACACGTTCAAGTGAACCTGCGGCAAGGGCATCAATGGCAATAACCAAATCTGGCTTGACATGATCGACGATACCACGTATGATTTCAGCGGTTTCAATTCCTGTGATCCCTAAAACGCCCGGGGCAAGGGCGCTTATTTTGCGCATATGACCTTTTAATTCATCTGGGGTGAGTTGAAAAAGATGACGGGTTACCATAGTTTTATTTATGACTTGAGGACCTAGGGCATCGGGTGTAGCATTCCAGTTACCTAATCCGATTATTAAAATGCCGGCATCTTCTTTGAGATTCATTAGTTCAATTAATCTGTCTGCGAGTACGTTGGTAATGTCTTTATGGATGGTATGATTATTTGTTCGGATTTCAGGAGCATCAATGGTAATATATTGTCCTTTGGGTTTATTGATCGCCTCAGCTCCTTGATCAGTTTGGACGGTAATTATGGTGACTTTAGCATGTTCGCATACTTGTTCATTCATTAGGACGCCGGGAATTTCTTCCCCGCTTTCCCCACGCAGAAGCTCATGGGCTTCAACTGCCAGATCAAGTTGTACCTTGAGGTGGCGATATAGTTCTGATTTTTTCATGTTTTCTACTCCTTTGAATGCATTTTAAAGGACCATCCAGAAAGTTTACATACTTGTAAAAAAAGTCACTGGCGCTGATAAGCTCCAGTGATTAGAGAGGAAATACGAAAGGAAGAGTTGGATGGGGGAAGGGCATTCGATGATTCATATTATGTTCATCGGTTGCAAAATTAGTATTGGCAAAAACAAATATGATATACAGGGAAAATTTAGGGAGGATTTATTAATTGTTGTGGTATACTGATAGGTATTAGATGACAATTATTCAATTATTGTGCTGTACAGCATAATAAGCTCTGCTATAATGTAAGATGGAGGGTTTATGCGGATTATTGCAGGCGAGATGCGGGGCCGTCAACTAAAGACGGTAGAAGGAATGCAGACGCGCCCGACCTCGGATAAAGTTAAGGGTGCTATTTTTAATGTTTTAGGGGATAAGGTTTTGGATGCGCGCGTATTAGACCTTTTTTCCGGAACCGGAAACTTGGCGATCGAAGCACTTTCTCGTGGCTCGCATGATGCGGTGCTGGTCGAAAAGAGTCGTGACGCACATCAGGTGATACGGAAAAATATCGAACAAATGGGAGTTAGTCATAAGACTAAACTTCTCCTATTGGATGCTATTAAGTATATAAACAGATACCCTGATGAAATTTTTGACCTTATTTTTCTGGATCCCCCTTATCGTGAGGGACTTGCTTTAAAGGTTATCTCAACTTTAAAGGAACACTCCTGTTTAGCATCAGACGGCGTTATCGTCGTTGAAACAGCTAAGGACGAGGATCTGGATGGTGATATTTATCCGTTCGAAATTCGCAAAACAGGGGAATATGGCGACGCTAAAGTGTGGTATTTACAGAGAATGGATGTATGATGAGGGGGAGGATATAAGTGGAAAACGATATTGCGAGTTTGCTCAATGAAGTGGAAGAAATTATCGATCATGGGACTAAGATCCCGATGACGGGGAAAGTATTGGTTGATGACACAGTGATCTTTGAATTACTGGATCGCGTACGTGCGGCCATGCCTGAGGAAATAACCAATGCTAAATGGGTTTTAAAAGAACGGCAACGAATTTTGGATGAAGCACAAGTGGAAGCTCAGAAACTCATGGATCGGGGAAAAACATACATTGATAAGATGGCCATAGAAAATGAAGTGGTTAAGCAGGCCCAGATCTATGGCGAAGATATTGTTAGGCAGGCACAAACATTTGCGCATGATGTAAAAATTGGAGCCGTTCAATATGCTGATGAAATGCTTGAGCATACTGAACAGAGTTTGCACGAAACGCTTCAATCCCTGCGTAGAAATCGGGAGGAATTAAAGCGGTTAGCCAAAGAAAACCAGGAAAAAACAGGTAGGTCTGAAAAAGAGAAAGGTGAGTAACCTCTCTTTAGAAAATAACCGGCAACAATTCCTCAGACTTAACGAGAAGAGACTTTTCAGTGTTTTCTATCACTTGGACCTAGGTTGTCGTACTGAGGCGAGTATAATGAGAAGGGTCATGATACCCATAAACACAAAGGAACTTGCTTGCCAAGTATTCCAGAAAAGAACTGATGTACCTGGAGCTTGAATAGCAGAGGCCGAAGCGGGTACCTTTGCCAACAGGAGGAAGAGTTGGCTTAGTCCCAGGGCAATGATTCCTTGAAGTACTCGAGCAACTACGAATGGAAAGAAACGCAAATCGGTTTCGCTGATAAAACCGGCAACTTGGGCAAACACAGAAAGACCACTCCAACCCATGAGGAGGGCTAAAAGTGCCACTTGCTGATTAAGCTCAGAAACAGCTTGGATTGTCCACTGACATCCTAAGGTCATCTCAAAAAGACCATTGAAAAAAGATTGCAAAATAGGAACCGGAATTACCTTGATAACGATATGGAGCAGGGTCGCTAAAAATGCAGTGACATGCCAGATGTTTAATAGTCGGATGATCACTGAAAAAAAGGCCATAAAGCCTGCGACTATAAGTACGGTGGTTATACTCTGTTTGATGGCATCACTAAGGATTAGTCCGAAAGCACGGTTGTCTTTGGCTTGAGCGTCTTTCATCTCTTGCCAAGCCCGCTTGAACGAAGGGAAAAGGATCAAGTGTCGGGGAGAAGGTGTAACACGGTAAAAACGAAAGAGGAAACCGACCAACAAATTAGAGATATAAATAGAACTTGCAAGGATTATACCGAGTGCAGGTTTACCTAACATGCCGGAGGCGACGGCGCCAAACATAAATCCGGGACTGGGGTTATTGGTAAAGGCTAAGAGGCGCTCCCCTTCTTCACGTGTAAGCTCTCCGGCTTGACGAAGTCGAGCGGCTAGTACCGCACCCATAGGAAAGCCGGACGTGTAGCCCATAGCCACAACAAAGGCCGCCTTGCCGGGAAGGCGAAAAACTGGACGCATGAACGATTCCAGAAGAATTCCGAGGAAATGAACAAATCCTGCCGCCATCAGGAGCTCGGATAGAATAAAGAAGGGGAGCAAAGCTGGGAGGACAAAACTCCACCATAAGGCTAACCCTCTACCTGCAGAGCTAAGAACTTCCTGAGGATAGATAAACATACCAAGGGTCAGGAGGCTTAAGGCAAAGACTTGGGCTCGGGTGTACATGTACATATCACCTTCCTTCATAATTTATATGGAAGAATGCTTGGACCTAGAAGTTGGAGTTTCCCTTGACAAAGAAAAACGTGCCAACTATAATAATGAATGTTGAAACCAAAGGGGGTGTAATTTTATGGGTGTACCGCAACATCGCCAATCAAAATCCAGAGTACGCAAACGTCGGGCTATGTGGAAAATAACTGCACCAAACCACATCGAATGCCCCCAATGCCATAAACCAAAAATGCCGCATTATATATGCCCTGGCTGTGGGTATTATAATTCCAAGGCAGTTATTGTAGTTGGAAAATAAGGTTTAGTACGCAAAAACAAAGAATTCTTTTAAAAAGAGTTCTTTGTTGTTTTTATATTTCATAAAGCGTTCAAAGTTTGCCAACAATCGACAGGGTTATTTCTTGAAAAGTGAACTGAGATAGTTTATAATTGCGACCAGGTACTAAATGGGAGGCACGAGGTGCGAGATACGAGGTGCGAGATACGAGAGACACGAGGCACGAGACGCGAAGCGCGGGGCGAACGAAGTTAGCAGAACGATTATGTTTGGAAGTTCAATTCGGGCTTCGAGCATCGAGCATCGTGCCTCGCAATAAGAAATGGTGATTTAGATGGGCCGTAACAGTAAAGAAGAACGCCGCAAGGTATTAGGGGAAGAGCTCTCCAAACATCCTTTTTTTACCGATGAAGAGCTTGCGGAAAGGTTTAAGGTGAGTGTCTCAACCATTCGTTTAGATCGTGGGGAATTAGGGATTCCTGAACTCCGGGAACGAACCCGGGCAGTTGCACAGGAAGAGTATTCAACGTTAAAGTCGTTAGATGACCAGGAACTGATCGGGAAACTGCTGGAACTTGTTATTGGCGAGAGAGCCTGTTCGAAGTTGATGATTGAGGAGAGCATGGTTTTGGCTAAGGCAAGGGTTGCCCGGGGGCATTATTTATTTGCCCAAGCTAATTCCTTGGCCATTGCCTTAGTAGATGCGCCTATAGCCTTGACTGGAAGTGTCAAGTTGAAATTCATACGGCCAGTTCAGGTGGGTGACGTTGTTGTGGCTGTGGGAAGAGTACAAAAACGAAAGCGGAATAAATATTGGGTCCAGGTATCTGCTCACGTTGGTACGGAGGAAGTGCTTCGCGGGGATTGGATACTATTCGCCATAGATCGCCTGGATGTTCGGGAAACGGAGCTGGCATAGATGAGAATTGCTGTGGACGCGATGGGGGGGGATTATGCCCCGGAGGAGCTAATAAAAGGGGCGCTGATGGCCGCAGAAACATGGCCTGATCTGCATCTCATCCTGGTAGGGAAACAAGAGCGAATGCTGCCTTTTTTCTCAGGCACAAAACCTGCTAATGTATCATTTGTTGAAGCGTCCGAGGAGATTGGGATGGACGAACACCCGGCGAATGCTGTTCGAAAGAAGAAGGATGCCTCGATAGTAGTGGCGACCAGATTGGTTAAGCTTGGCGAGGCTGATGCCGTCGTTGGTGCAGGGAATACCGGTGCTCAAATGGCTGCTGCCCTATTGGGCTTAGGTCGGATCAAGGGAATCGAACGACCTGCTATTGCCACGATTCTGCCGACGGCGGAGGGGGGAACACTTATTCTTGATGTAGGAGCCAACCTGGATGCGTCACCGGAGCACCTTTGTCAATATGCACTGATGGGTAGCATCTACGCGAATAAAATCTTAGGAATTCCAAATCCGCGCGTCGGATTACTGAATATTGGAAGTGAAGAAGGAAAAGGAAACGAACTGACTCAGAAAACGTATTCTTTACTTAAAGTGGCTCCGATTAATTTCCTTGGGAATATTGAAGGCCGGGATGTACCCTATGGGCGGGCAGATGTGGTCGTCTGTGATGGGTTTGTCGGGAATGTTTTGCTGAAAACAGCTGAAGGATTGGTTGGGGTATTTGTTCAGCTTATTAAGGAGAAAATTACTTCAACCATGCTCCGTAAGCTTGGTGCGCTGGCTGTAAAACCGGGTTTAAATGAGTTCGCTCAGATGATGGACTATGCTGAGTATGGTGGCGCTCCTTTGTTGGGTGTTAATGGAATTAGCATTATCTGCCATGGAAGTTCGAAAGCGAAGGCGGTCTTTAATGCTATACGGGTGGCCCAGGAATGTGTTCAAGTGCGTTTGATTGAACAGATTCGAGAAGATCTCCCACAGTAAAGTATGAAGGCTAGTGAATAAAGAGAAAAGAGGACATGCGACTATGTTTAGTGTTGGAATTGTGGGGACGGGGTCATATGTTCCTGAAAAGGTTATAACC
>JBAQLX010000455.1:0-3716 GCA_049302315.1 Desulfosporosinus sp. | reverse complement strand
GCACTGAATATTGCAAGCCGGGCTGACCGGCAAATGAATCCTGCCAAAATTGCTATGCGCCTCCCCATTAAAGCAAGGGTGTTTTTTCACCAGGTGAGCAAATTTTTCATTAAGCCATGGTTTTAAGCAGCTGTTCATTAATTACTTCACTCCCTTAGTTTAGGTCCATCTTAGTTAACATCACCCAGATCCAAACAATAAAGGCTAAGAGTGTTATACAATAATACTCTTAGCCTTCAGTTTACTGATCAACTAAAACTGTATTCATTTGTCTGGACAACTATCGTTTCACGATTCGACTCGACGGCTTCCTCTGTTTGCTAAAGCTCCAGTTTCAGTTAGCCTTCAATCCCAACTATTTTGATAAGCATTATAAATTTTTTATTTTTATCATTTGTATTTTACTTTGATTGAATTTATTTGTCAATACCTACTTTCAAAGAGAGTTGTTCTCGAACCATTCTTCAAAGATAATGCCAAGTGATTTGCGTAAAAATGAGACCCCCCTTGAAACAAGGGGGTATATTAAAATTTGCTCATGATATTTTTAAATTACAGCTAACCTTACCGTTTGCCTAATTTAAAAGAGGTCGCTATGTGTGCCTGTGCGGGCAAAATAAAGTCCTTCGGCCTCTTTATCAATTTTATAAATCAACAACCAATCCGGTTCTATGTGACATTCCAAAAAACCTTTATAGTCTCCCTGTAACTGGTGTTCCTTATTTGTTAGCGGCAAGGCCGTTTCATTCTCTAGCATGAGCATAACCGCTGTTAACTTCTGTATTTTGTGACCGCGCTTTTGGCATAGCTTAAAGTCTTTGCGGAACTGGGTAGCGTAGATAGGGGATAACATCTAATTCTCCATTTCCTGTATAAAGCTCTCGACACTCTGCGGCTTTTTCGGTATTTTGCCATTTCTTATGTCCTCAATTTCCTGCATTGCCGCCCGCGTTTCGGCATTGGGTACATTCACCGAAATTTCAAAAGGTATGCCGCCTTGGCGCACGGTTTGACGTATAAAAATATTAAATGCCGTTGTCATATTTAACCCCAATTCATCGAAGAGAGCGTCAGCACGTGCCTTCAAATCATCATCAATACGGATATTTATTTGCGCCATCTAATAACACTCCTTCCATTATTATTATATAGCATTTCCTATACATTGTATACTTACTAATAGAATTGTGTGAGCTTTTACTCATTAGATCAAGTCGATAATAGGGCTTTCTATAGACATTCAGACCGATTCTTCGGTCGAACTAATTATCACGCTTTTTCCAGAAGTTGATTAATCAGATTCCTTTGAAATATTAACGGTAATTCTCAATATATTATCGTCCAACTTCATAAAATTGCTTATTTGCTATGGCGCTCCATGTAAAATTTCTGATAATCGTCAAGCATTATTTTCAGAAGGCTCGGCGTATCTAGCCTATAAGGACAGTGGTCTTTGCAATGGTTGCAATCACTGCAGTTCTTTATGCGCTCCATATTGGTCCTCCATTCGTCTGTCAAGAAACTCTTGTATGGTGCACGCCTTAGCAATAGCGACATCCTTGCAGCCATTGGAATAGGTATCTGCGCTGGGCATGGAAGACAGTACCCGCAACCTCTGCAAAAAGTACCGCTTAATTCTTCCTTGTCCCGGCGGATGATTTCAAGCATATTTTCATTTAATGAAGGGGGATTTTTCTCGAGTTCTAGGAATTCATCCAACTCGCGCTCTCTCTGAATACCCCATATAGGTACCACATTTTCAAACTGTCTTAGAAAAGCGAAGGATGTAGAAGCGTTTGTAATAAGGCCACCCGAAAGGGCCTTCATTGCAATAAGCCCTATATCATTTTTTCTACATACCTCAATAATTTTAAGGTCCCCATTGGAGGATATAGAACTTAGAGGAAACTGTACTGTATCATAAAGTCCGCTTTCAGCTGCGTTAATTGCATTATTTAACTTGTGGCTGGTGATCCCAATAAACCTTACTATCCCCTTTTCCTTAGCTTTGAGCATTGAATTGTAGCGGCCTTCCGTGTCTTCTGAGTCAGGTATAAATTCCGGATTATGAAGCTGTATTATATCAATATAATCTGTTCTTAAATTTTTGAGACTTGTTTCGAAATCCTGAAAAAATCCTTTGCTGTCTTTGGCTAAGCTTTTTGTTGCTAGATAAATATCCTGTCTGACATGATGGAGTGCATTACCAATTTTTGCTTCACTATCGGAATAGCCCCTTGCTGTATCAAAAAAATTTATGCCATTATCGAACGCTTTTTGTAAAATCAGCTTTGCTTCGTCAAAATCAACACGCTGAATTGGCAATGCGCCGAAGGCAGTCTTTCCCACCATAAGGTTTGTGCGTCCAAGTTTTATTCTTTTCATATAGCCTCCGTATTAACAAAAATACCTATTATACCATTTGACAGTGTTCAATCCAGCTGATTATTGAGGACGATAGTTAACCTCCATACCAACAATAGCCGCATCTTTGTTTCCTTTCATTTCCGCGATACTACCTGCCCCTAGACATCATGTAGTGTTCTTGGATCGCCATCATTATTCCACATATTCGTCCATACCAGAGTACTTCAGTTGGTAACCGCTTTCATACCGCTCGAAACCTTTGATGATCCTCCCGAAGTTATCACTTATTAAATATATTCATAAGCTATCCTTTTGCGTTTTGCCCCAAATTCCTACTAATGTGTAGATTAGGTAGCCCAATAATCCACCAATCGTATTGAGTAGTACATCATCGATATCCAAACCTCCAACATTAAATACATATTGGCAGATTTCAATCGTAATACTAGTGATCAAGATGATTCGTGTTATAACGATCAATCGGCTCGTTCTTTTAAAAACCAGAGGTAGTAAAAATCCCAACGGCATAAAAGCCACAATATTGCCTGCCAAGTTAATAAGAATGACACTTGCTCCAAAACTTTCAAAGTGTTCAATATACCCCGTAATTGTTTTCAGAGGAGTTAAGTTATAGCGTCTGGGACCGCCATGAGAACGATATTTCCCAAGAAATACCTCCCAGATAAGAACTGCTGTATAACTCCAAAATAATAGCTGATAAACCCCACTACATAATCCTGTATAACATCTCTGGTTCCTCTTTGGCAAGTGCTGCATCCTTCCCCATCATCCAATTATCCGGTGATCATCCCTAATTATACTATTCATCATCACGACTTCAAACAAACCGACAAAATTCCGCATCCCATTTCCATCCTTCTTCGGAATTGCTGCTAAGTAAATTTGTCAAAGCATCATGTTCTTATTCTATCAAAGCTGTCTCGAAACACTCTTCATAGGTAATTCAAGGGATTGACATACTGTTAGAAAGGTGGACGGACAGGAAACTTCTTAAAAATGTCGAATACCTTGCATTGCAGTGGATATGCAATCTTTCAACCTAAGTGTCATCCCTTTCGCTGTGCTCAAGGCACAAAATTGAATGGAAGTGGAATCTTATATATCTCTGTGATATGATTTTATCGGATAAGCAGATATACTTCAGAGCACGGGGAGGTGAGCGTGACGGCCATTGACCGTCCGTATAATAAGATGTGCCGCCTGCCGTTTCAAGTACAAATGAGTGTGACTTGGATCACGTAACCTAATTCTTGGGGTAACAACTTCCCGTTTACCGGCACGGCAGACAGTCAATGTCTGCTTATCCATTTAATATTGGATGAGGGGAA
>JBAQLX010000454.1:0-1583 GCA_049302315.1 Desulfosporosinus sp. | reverse complement strand
CCTTCATTCTACGTGCCAGCTCTTCAATACTGTTATCACAGATATTTGTTGTCATCCATTGGATATCTTCAAGATCATCCCATTTTACAGAATCGATTAAATCACCATTTGTATAAAGAAATCCTTGCATGCCATCAGTATTTTTATAAACTGAATCCATAACTTTCTTAATTCTATCCGTTCTCAATAATGGTTCCCCACCCAGAAAACCAACGGTGTTCACTTTAACGTTATTAACTTTCCAGACTTCTGGAATCCACTCTAATAATCTTGAAAACGTATTCTCATCCATTTCAATTTGATTAGCATCATCAACTTGATTATAAGAATAACAATATTTACACCTTCTCGTACACCTGTAGGATAGAAATAAGATAAACCAAAAGGAAGCAAGTTTCTCCCAACCACTTTCTCCCTTTGTTCTTCCATCTTCAAGAGAATACATTCTTTTTAATTGTTTACTATGTTCTGTTTGTCTTCTCATAATTTTATTACCTCGTTTCTCTTTATTCTTTCTAAATAGACAGAATGGAACCAATTAATTTGCGCATCTTTATCTTATCCCCCCTCTCGGAAGGATTTTCTGATGAGAATAGCGGTAGGAGACGAACAGTTAAGGATGACGACCATTATTTTAATCTAACATCTATGATACTTGATGTCAACATACATACATACATACATACATACATACATACATACTTACTTATTTAGTTGTTCAGACTGTCGGATCAATAAGAGGTTGGCGGCCGATGTGCTGAGCGGGAATCTCTCCCCGTTAAACATGGTTCCTGTATTGAACGAGACGAAATGAAATGAACTGTAAATTTATTACACGCATTGGAGCAAACTGGAGTATAGTGGAGTAAAATGATTTGGAGGCGACAGAAGTTTTTATTGACAACCTCGAACTTTGTGCTAAAATTTAGTTTGGTGGGAATTTGTGGGTCCGGATAAGGGAAGTTCGGCTCGGATTCCTTCCTATTTTGTAGAAAAAAGGGGGCAAAGATCACAATTGGCAAATTCTCTTGGACGTCATGTGTTGGCTGAAATTAATGGGTGTAGTTTCGACATTTTAAACGATCGCGAAAAAGTCGAAGCAATTATGGTCAACGCAGCTTTGGAGGCTGGCGCCGAGGTACGTGAGGTAGTTTTTCATAAATTTAGTCCTCAAGGGGTGAGCGGTGTGGTTGTGATTTCTGAATCGCATCTAGCCATCCACACGTGGCCAGAACTCGGCTATGCAGCTGTAGACGTCTTTACTTGCGGGGACCGTGTCAATCCCTGGGATGCCTGTAACTTTTTAACCAATCATTTTAAGGCAGGTCATATGACAGCAACGGAAATCAAGCGGGGAATTATTGAAGATCCAAAGGAAGCGGTAAATATTTAGGAGGGATATTTATTTTACTTCGGACAAAGACAAGTGCGGACTAGATAGACCTTGTGACTAAAAGTTGCGGGGTCTATTGTATTATAATTTTAGGGTGTTTTTACATACTCTTGCAATAATTTTGTCATATTAACAGAGTACATTTCGTAAAAAGGGCAGGACTTTACATAAGTATATCGAATATATAGTA
>JBAQLX010000453.1:0-12498 GCA_049302315.1 Desulfosporosinus sp. | reverse complement strand
CCGAAATGCTTGTCTGGCACTTGAATTGTAGTACAACATCCTGCTATAATGAGTGTGCCTTCGTATAATAAAATATAAGGGAGTGAGAAAAAAGACCGGGTGGAGAACTGAATACGCGGGGGTAATTCATATTAAGGAGGATGTCACTCAATGGATTTAAATTCAATTCCCTTTTGGGCAGTGGGAGCGGGAATTCTTGCGATTCTTTTTGCATTCTACTTTGCGAAAAGTGTCTTAAGTAATAGTCCCGGTACTGCCCAGATGCACGAGATCTCCAAGGCGATTCAAGAAGGAGCTATGGCCTTTCTTAATCGTGAGTATCGTTCGCTAATTCCGATTGTAATTATTATCGGTATCGTCCTATTATTTGCTAAGAACTGGGAAACGGCAGTTTCCTTTGTGGTTGGGTCAGTTTTGTCAGCGGTAGCCGGCTATATAGGGATGTCTATTACCACGCGGGCTAATTGTCGGACAACCGAAGCTGCCCGATCAAGTTTAAACAAAGCCTTGGGAGTTGCTTTCCGCGGTGGCGCTGTAATGGGCTTATCTGTTGTCGGGTTAGGCCTTCTGGGTGTTACTTTACTTTACTTAGCTTTTAAAGATCTTGAGATGATTAACTCTTTTGCTTTTGGCGCGAGTGCCGTTGCTCTTTTCGCCCGTGTCGGCGGCGGGATTTATACCAAAGCTGCAGATGTCGGAGCAGACTTAGTTGGTAAAGTAGAAGCAGGGATTCCTGAGGATGATCCGCGTAACCCAGCGACTATTGCTGATAACGTAGGAGACAATGTCGGAGATACCGCCGGGATGGGCGCCGACTTGTTTGAATCTTATGCTGCTACAACAATTGCCGCCATGTTGGTAGGCGCTTCAGTTTTCAGCAGCGTGGATAAAGGGTTGCCGGGGGTAATGTTGCCCTTATCATTAGGCGTTGTCGGGATAATTGCCACGATTATCTCCAGCTTTTTTGTACGTACCGGAGAAAATGCCAATGCGCAAAACGCTTTGAATCTGGGACTCTGGGGAACAAATCTCTTAACGGCTATTGCGGCTTATGCAATCTGTCATTCAATCTTGCCGGCTGTTTTAGTGGTTGGTGACATAACAATAACCCCTAATTCGGTATTTATCGCGATTATATCCGGTTTGGTCGTTAATGTACTGATTGGCTTGATTACGGAATACTATACCTCGAATCAGAAGCCACCTGCCCAAAGTATCGCTAAGGCCTCAGAGACAGGCGCTGCGACCAATATTATTGCTGGTTTAGCTGTAGGCTACAAGAGTACTACGCTACCGGTTCTTGTGATCTGTGCAGCTATTTACGTTTCCCATGCGGCAGCGGGAACTTTCGGAATTGCTGTTGCCGCTATGGCAATGTTATCCACAGCAGGGATAGTAGTAGCCATTGATTCCTTTGGTCCCGTAGCTGACAATGCCGGCGGAATCGCTGAGATGGCCGGACTTGAGGCTAATGTTCGAAAAACTACAGATAAGCTTGATTCGGTAGGTAATACTACAGCTGCCGTAGCTAAAGGATTTGCGATCGGTTCAGCAGCTTTGACAGCCTTGGCGCTTTTCAATGCCTATGCTGAGTTGGTTCACTTAGAGGTGATTAATGTCTTAGTTCCTACAACAATTATTGGCGTCTTTCTTGGCGCTGCCGTACCATTTCTGTTCTCGGCATTTACTATGGAAGCAGTTGGTAAAGCTGCTTTTGAGATGATCGGAGAAGTGCGTCGTCAGTTCCGAGAAATTCCTGGAATTATGGAAGGTACAGGGAAACCGGATTATCGGGCTTGTGTCGATATTTCTACTAAAGCCGCTCTTCGCGAAATGATTGTTCCTGGGCTACTTGCCGTTGTGGTGCCCGTTGTTGTTGGTTTTGGTCTCGGTAAAAATGCCTTGGGCGGATATTTGCTTGGTGGTACTGTTACCGGACTGATGTTAGCTATCTTTATGTCCAATGCCGGCGGTGCTTGGGACAATGCCAAGAAGTGGATTGAAGCAGGCAATCTTGGCGGTAAACATACGCCGACTCATGAAGCTTCGATCGTTGGTGATACGGTAGGAGACCCATTTAAAGATACTTCCGGACCATCAATGAATCCTTTAATCAAAGTTATGGGTACAATTTCCTTGATTATTGCTCCATTCCTGATGTAATTGCCTGGAGCCATTCAATGAGCTGACTATACAACTTAAATGGTTACGCGATGTAAAACTTGAGACACTTTAATGAAACTCCCCGCAGCAAGCTGCGGGGAGTTCGGTTTTGGGGACAGAGGTATCAAACGCCAGAATTCTAGAGTTCACTAATCGCAACTCCAAATAACAAAATAGATGTCAAAGCCTTTGGGTTGCCGTTAAAGTGGCAGCTCAAAGGCTTTTTTAACAGGCTGTTTGCGATTTCATTTCATTTATTCGATATAATTTTCTTTTTTGGGAATAATAACAGCACACTTATTTAAGGAGGGTTCAATAAATGCGAAAAAGTTTAGCAATTGTTTTAGCCATGGCGCTTGTCTTCTGTAACATAGGCTTTGCTAACGTCCAACCGGTCCTGGGAGTTGAGATCGAGACAGAAGCCACAAGTGCGATTCTCATGGACGCGGCATCGGGTCAAATTCTCTATGAAAAAGAAGCGCATAAAGAATTACCACCGGCAAGTGTTACGAAAATCATGACTTTACTGGTGGCAGCAGATGCCGTGGCTTCTGAAAAAGTTAAATTGACGGACAAAGTGACAGCCAGCGAGAATGCCAGTAAACTCGGGGGTTCTCAGATCTACCTGGAACCGGGGGAAACATTCACATTAGAACAAATGTTGATTGCCATTGCCGTTGGATCAGCCAATGATAGCTGTGTCGCTGTGGCGGAACATATTAACGGAACCCATGAAGCGTTTGTGGAAGAAATGAACAATAAAGCCCAAGCCTTAGGTCTGAAAAATACGCATTTCGTAAATGCCTATGGACTTCCCGCAGAGGGGCATTATACAAGCGCGTATGATCTGGCAGTCATTTCCAGAGAAGCCCTCAATTACCCATTAGTACGAAAGTTGACCAGCATGAAAGAATATGACTTACGGGACGGGAAATTTAAGCTTTGGAATACGAACAAGTTACTTTGGTGGTACCCTGGGGCTGATGGCTTCAAAACAGGGTGGACGAATGAAGCAAAGTATTGCCTGGCTTCGACTGTGGAGAGAAATGGCCTAAGGTTGATTTGTGTCGTCATGGGCGTACCCCAAGTGAGAGGGCATTTTGCGGAGTCTATGAAAATATATAACTATGGTTTTGCGAAATATGAATTCAAACTGTATGCCCCGGCAGCTCAAAAGCTTGGGGTTGTAAAGGTACACAAAGGAATTGAAGATGAGGTTGCAGCGCTCAGTGAAAAGCCCTTAGGCGCGACTGTGGAAAAAGGGAAAGATAAAAACTCATGGGTCGAGACCAAGCTCAACCCAACTATCAGCGCTCCGATTCAGAAAGGACAAAAGTTAGGGGAAGTTTTCCTATATCGCAATGATCAGTTGCAAGCAAGTGTAAATTTGATTGCTGATCACCCTATTGCCAAAGCCGGTCTGAGCGAGCAAATAACACGGACTCTGAAAGGCGTTTTTCTTTATTAGACTCCCGTGCCGCTAGCGCGGCACCATCGGAAGGCTGAAAATTGGTTTCTATTTTCAGAGTAGCCTAAGCGTTTTAGTCCAAGTGAGGGGACTCTTTGTTTGATTTATCCTTAATCTGCGCCAATTCACGGATCCTCAGGAGAGCTGCCCGTTCGATCCGAGAAATCTGAACCTGGGAAAGATTGAGCAGACCGGCAATTTGGCTTTGCGTCTTATCTTCGAAAAATCGCATTATGAGTACGCGCTTTTCACGTTCAGGCAGTTTATCCAGGACTTCATTAAGGGCAATCTTATCTAACCAACCGGGGTCAAGACCCTTTTCCTCTGAGAGCTGATCGAGAACGAAGATCGGATCGGAGTCGTCTTGATAGAGGGTATCATAAATTGAAGTAGGACTTTGGATTGCTTCAAGGGCAGCGACAATCTCATCCCTGTCGACCCCGATGTTTATCGCGATTTCCCCGATAGTTGCTTCCCGCCCGAGCGTGGCGGAAAGTTCGTCCCGCGAGCGATTTACTTTATAAACAAGTTCTTTATAGGAACGAGGGACCTTTACAGGGTGGTCATCACGGAGAAACCGTCGGATTTCACCGATAATCATCGGAACCGCATACGTTGAAAATTTCACCCCGTAGCTGAAGTCGAATTTATCAATGGCTTTTATGAGTCCTATCGTTCCGATTTGAAAGAGGTCTTCTATCTCGTAGCCACGTTGGGAAAAGCGTTGAACCAAATTAAAAATGAGTTTTAAGTTGCAATTGATTAAGCGCTCGCGAGCCTCAGTATCCCCATCTTTAGCAGCATGGAGGGAAAGCATCATCTCCTTATCCGAGAGCAGAGGGAAGTGGGGGAGATTCATTTCAGTTAGTCGTTGAATCATAACGCGCCCCCTAATGAGAGGAGATGGGTGTTTGCTTAAGATGCTTAATCATGGTCACTGTTGTTCCCACTTCAAGCGTAGATTCTACTTGAAGTTCGTCCATGAAAGATTGCATGAAGACAAAGCCCAGACCCATTCGCTCCGGATCCGTACTATAAGCAGGTTGCATGGCTTGCTCAATATTCGAGATGCCACACCCTTCATCTTTCACAACAATCTTAAGGTTATCGCCGGTGATATCCAGATCAAGGTAGACAATGTGATGAGGGTTACTCTTGTAGCCATGGATAATGGCGTTGGATACAGCTTCGGAAACGGCGACTTTAAGTTCTTCGATGTCATTAAGCGGAAGATCCAGTTGCGCTCCAACTGAAGCAATCAGCAAACGGGTAATGCTTACATTTTCTGCGATACTTGAAAATGTGAGGTTTAATTGATTGGTTTTCATTTAGGCTCCCCTTCCTTCATCATATGCGTGCGCTTCATCCAGGTAGAAACTGATAATTTTAGGTAGTCCCGACAATTCCATGATCTTATAAATATGTGGGGGGACGTTGGTGATTTTTAGATTCCCCCCCAAGGGGAGTAGTTTTTTGTATCTGCCTATGATAACACCGAGTCCGGAACTGTCGACAAATCGAACGTTTTGAAGATTAAGAATGACCGTGCGAATTCCTCGTTTCTCAATCTCAAGGTCAATGGCTTGTCGTACCATTGAAGCTGTGTGCATATCCAGTTCTCCATCCAAGCGCAAGAGTAGGGTCAGGCGCTCTATCTTTTTTTCAAGTTTCAAGACCATTCCCCCTAAAATTTTCTCCCAGTACTAAGGATTTCGATGCCACCCATAAATTTCCTGCTAATATTTTCAAAATTCCTTGGGAAGCTGTGTCGAAATGAGGGACCTTCCAGAAAGTATAGCGGCAGTTTATATTTTCTGACTAGTGCCTAAAGAGATAATCGCTTAGTATAATTTAGACCGTATGGATTAATAATACAATTAGTATGTCATCAGTAAAGAAGGAGGAAGAATTAGGGTGGCTAACCAGTCTTTACGTAAACCGACGATTGCTGTAACCCCTGAGCAATATAAACTGCTAGCGCAACAATTTACGCCCAAGTCCACTATTATTAAAAACGTGGTACGGGCCTTTGCCGTTGGAGGAATTATTTGCGCGATCGGCCAGGTTATCATTAATCTATATGTGACCTTCGGATTGGCACGAATTGAAGCATCGACTGCGGCAACCGCGACAATGATCTTTATTGGAGCGTTATTAACAGGTTTAGGGGTTTATGATGAAATTGGAAAATTTGGAGGAGCCGGTTCCATCGTTCCGATCACCGGGTTTGCCAATTCCATTGTTTCACCGGCTCTGGAATTTAAGCGGGAAGGCTATGTGCTGGGTATTGGAGCAAAGTTGTTTACGGTTGCGGGTCCTGTTCTTGTGTACGGGATTGACACATCGATTGTGGTAGGAATTGTATATTTTCTTATTGGCTTGATGAAGGTGGGATGAATAAAGGCATGAATTTGAAACGAATGGGAAATCAGACCGTGGTGTTTAGCAACCCCCCGGTTATTTTATCCTCTTATTCTGTGGTGGGTCCTAAAGAAGGTCAAGGTCCTCTCGGAAAAACATTTAGTAAGGTCTGGAAAGACCAACTAAACGGTGAAAAATCCTGGGAGTTTGCGGAGAGTAAAATGCTCCAAGAGGCGCTGCAGGGGGCTATTGATCTAGCCGGCATTCCTGAGGAGCAAATTGATTTTATGTTAGCGGGGGATTTGCTCAATCAGATCATCTCCTCTAATTTTGCCGCGCGTCAAATGGCTTTACCATTTATCGGGTTATATGGAGCTTGTTCGACGATGGCTTTGAGCATGGCTGTCGGGAGCATGCTGATTGACGGAGGATTCGCTCGTAATGTTCTTGTCGGGGCATCCAGCCACCATGACACTGCAGAGCGGCAATACCGTTTGCCGACGGAACAGGGTACACAAAGGGCTATGAGTGCCCAGTGGACGGTGACCGGAGCGGGAAGTTTGCTCCTCGGAAAGAGTGGGACTGGGCCGCGAATTACCTCAGCAACGATCGGAAGGGTTGTGGACTATGCTGAAACCGATGTTAATAACATGGGTGCAGCCATGGCCCCGGGGGTTGCGGATACAATCCTGAATCACCTCCATGATTTGCAGCGCAAACCGGAGGATTATAACCTGATTGCCTCGGGGGATCTGGGCGCGGTCGGATTAGGACTCGCAGGGGAAGTACTTAAGAAAAGTGGCTTGGATATGGGCACGGGTTTTACGGATTGTGGGGTTATGATTTTTGATGCCAGCCAGGATGTTCATGCGGGAGGCAGTGGATGTGGTTGTTCAGCGGTGGTTTTCACCGGGGATATTATGCAAAGGATTAAAGTTGGAGAGTTAAGGCGAGTCTTGCTGGTGGGCAGTGGCGCTTTGCATAGCCCAACATCGTCACTGCAAGGAGAATCTATCCCCGGTATTGGGCATGCCGTGGTTATTGAGGCATGAAAGGGGAGAGTATGTTTGTTTGAGATGATTATTCCAGCTTTTCTTGTCGGAGGGATAATTTGTGTTATTGGACAGTTTCTTATGGACTTGACAGAACCGAAATTTACGCCGGCGCATGTGCTTGTCTCCTTTGTGACAGGCGGAGCGATCCTTGGGGCGTTGGGGCTGTATGAACCATTGGTGAAAATTGGAGGAGCAGGGGCCACAATTCCCTTATCAGGCTTTGGGTATAGCCTTTCCAAAGGGGCCATGGAGGCGGTTGGGAAACGGGGTATCATTGGCGCTTTTTCCGGCGGTGTGGAAGCAACGGCGGTAGGGATCGCGGCGGCAGTGTTCTTTGGGTATTTGATAGCTGTTACGTTTAACCCCAAAGGGTAGAGCGAGGCACGAGGTACGAGGCACGAGGCACGAAACCGATAGGACTTCGTTTCGCGCCTCGCGCATCAAACTTCGCAAAGGGGTTGTAATGCATGGATTCCA
Source organism: Desulfosporosinus sp. (assembly GCA_049302315.1). Taxonomy (GTDB): domain Bacteria; phylum Bacillota; class Desulfitobacteriia; order Desulfitobacteriales; family Desulfitobacteriaceae; genus Desulfosporosinus. Next base: position 4,974 of record JBAQLX010000453.1, on the reverse strand, counting down.
ATTCGAGTGAAAAAAACGTTCCCGTGAGTAAAGTTTATCAAAAAAATGTGGATTACCTAAATCGGCAATTAGGGGTTCCAGATTGCTTTGATATTGTGCTGCGGGAGATGTCTATTGGTGGTAAACGAGTGGCGATTTATTCTGTCAATGGATTGGTCGATTCATATGTGGTCAGTTACATATTAGAGGTGCTCGTTGGCCTGGAGCATTCGGATTTAATTGTCAATTCACTGGATAAATTAGTCAAAGGAAGCATCGTAAATCTACAGGTATCTGAAGTAGAAACGATGGATAAGGTGTTCTATTTTGTTTTGTCTGGCCCAATGGCGATTCTTGTGGAGGGACAAGATAGAGCAATCATTGTTGATGTCAGGGCGTATCCCGCTCGTCAGCCTCAGGAACCGGATATTGAGCGCGTCACCCGAGGAAGTCGTGACGGATTCACTGAGACACTAGTCGTGAACACAGCCTTGATACGCCGGCGCTTACGTGATCCGAAACTGCGCATGAAGCTGGTCCAAGTGGGGGGGCGTTCGAAAACTGATGTTTGCATTGCCTATATTGAAGATATTACCAACTTGGATATGGTTAATAAGCTGCACAAAGACATTCAAGCCATTAAAATTGATGGGATTCCCATGGCGGAAAAGAGTGTCGAAGAATTCATCCTTGGAAGTAAGTTCTGGAATCCCTATCCACGAGTGCGTTATACTGAACGCCCGGATGTTGCAGCTATTCACCTACTTCAAGGGTATGTCGTCATCATTGTCGATACCTCTCCCTCGGTTATGATCGCGCCTGCGACGTTTTGGAGTCATGTCCAGCATGCCGAGGAATACAGGCAGGAGCCGATTGTGGGGGCGTATCTGCGTTGGATACGATTCGGTGGAATCTTTGCTGCGATCTTCCTTCTTCCTCTCTGGCTTGGTGCGGCCTTAAATCCGCAATTACTGCCGGACTGGTTTCAGTTTATTGGTCCTATTCAACCTACGAGAATACCATTGCTTGCGCAAGTCTTGATGGCCGAGTTCGGGGTGGATCTTTTACGTTTGGCCACCATTCATACACCGAGTCCCTTGGGGTCGGCCTTGGGTTTGATTGCGGCCTTTATGTTTGGGGATATCGCGATTAAAGTGGGACTGTTTATTCCGGAGGTAGTGGTGTACATGGCCATTGCCTCGGTGGGAACGTTTGCGACTCCCAGCTATGAATTGGGTTTAGCTAACCGCTTGGCGCGGTTGTTTCTCATCCTCATGACGGGTCTCTTGAACTTTCTAGGGTTTGGGACAGGCGTGGCTATGTGGTTCTTTCTTTTATGGCGGACAAAATCGTTTGGCGTGCCCTATCTCTGGCCACTCCTTCCTTTGGATATTAAAGCAATGGGGGCAGTATTAGTGCGCGCTCCAGTACCCATTAAAAACCAACGCCCCAGTATTTTAAAACCACAAGATCAAGATCGCCAGCCGTAATCGAGGTGCGAAGTTCGATGTTCAATGCACGAAATTGCGAGTTCGAAATTCGCGCCTCGCGCCTCGAGTTGGATGATACAGGAAAGGATGCCAGGATTGTGAAAATCGGATTTCCGCGGGCTCTCTTTTATTACGACTATTTTCCATTTTGGGCTGGGATTTTTCATTCACTGGGTATTGAAGTGGTGACCTCTCCGCCGACACATCGCCAAATAATGGAGCAAGGTTTAAAAAAATCCAGTGACGAGACATGTTTACCACTTAAGCTGCTGGCAGGACATATACAAGCCCTCGAAAAGGTTGATGCAATTTTTCTGCCCCGTATGGTCAGTGTTGAGGCGGACACGTACAGTTGTCCAAAATTCCTGGGAATTCCGGAAAGCCTTCTTCCAGCCGTTCCCTCCGGAATCCCGGTCTTAACCGTTACGTTAAATTGGCGGAAGGGGAAAAGTCAGGTCCTGAAAGACCTTCAGGTCTTTGGGCTTCAGCTAGGTAAGGGCAAGGCGGATATTCGAAAAGCCTTCATTATAGGTCAAGAGTGGCAAAAACGATACCAAGATTCAAGGGGCGAGGATTGGAATTTTGAGGAGAGCATACGTGAGATTAAGGGCGCTGCCAAGGATTTAACGAATTCTCAAACTGGAACTGTGCCCCACCAGGGTTCAGATCGCCTGAGAATAGCTTTAGTCGGGCATTCTTACCTAACTCATGAATCCTATGCGAACCTGAACCTTCTCGGGCGACTCCGCAAGAAGGCGGAGGTGGAATTAGTTCAACACGTCAAGCAAGAAGAGGTCGATGCTCATTTGTTAGGGTTACGCAAGAAATTATTTTGGAATCACGCTAAGCAAATTTTTGGGGCAGGGAATAAGTTTGTTTCGGATCCAAAAATCGATGGAATCATCTATTTATCTTGCTTTGGATGTGGGACGGATTCTATAGTTCAAGAACTATTATCGCGTTCTGCTCGGAAACAACATAAACCCTATATGATGATTACCCTTGACGAACACAGCGGAGAGGCGGGCCTTGTCACTCGCCTGGAAGCCTTTTTAGATATGGTCGAAAGGAGGATGGTCCATGAAGGTTACGTTTCCGCACATGGGGAACGCCTGGATAGTGATTCAAACACTCTTTGAATCCCTCAATGTTGAAGTGGTGATTCCACCAATCAACAGTAAACGAGCCATGCAATTAGGCACAAGGTTAGCGCCAGAATCCGCTTGTTTGCCCTTGAAATTAAATCTGGGTAATTATATTGAAGCGGCGAATGAAGGTGCGGACACGATTGTGATTACTGGGGGGATTGGTCCCTGCCGTTTTGGCTATTATGGTGAAGTGGAAAGGCAGATCCTTCGAGATGCAGGATATGCTTATGATGTGGTGACTCTTGAGCCGCCTGATGGAAGTTTGCTTGGGCTGGCGGGGCGTATCCGCTATTTAGCCGGATCGAAGAATTCCTGGGTAAAGATCCTCCAGACCATACGCTTCGCCTATTTGAAAAGTGTCGCGTTAGACCGAGTTGAAGATCTGATTCATGCAGCAAGGCCGAGGTTACCTGAGCCGAGGGAAACGGAGAAATTGTATGAAGATGCCAAAACACGTATCGCGCAGACTATGACTGATATTGGGGTTAAGGATACAGTTCGCTGGGTGCAGGAAAGTATTCGGGATCGTCTTGAGGGACTAAACCCTTCCGAACGGGTTTGCAAACCTCTGCGCATCGGGATTATTGGGGAGATTTATACAATTTTAGATCCCTATACCTCAGTGGGTATAGAGGAAGAGTTAGGGCGTTTAGGAGTGGAAGTGGATCGTTCGATTTACCTCTCGGGGTGGATTGGAAACCATATATTTCAAGGCCTGACCCAGGGGTATCGATCAATTAAATCCTATCCAGGTCATGCAAAACCCTATTTACCGCATTTTGTAGGGGGGCATGGCCAGGAAACGGTTGGAGCTGCCGTGAAATTTGCGCAGGAAGGCTTTGATGGGATTATTCAAATTTTTCCATTATCCTGCATGCCGGAGATTGTGGCAGCCAGTGTTTTACCAAAAGTACGAGAAGCGTACAAAGTGCCGATTATGACGCTTATCGTCGATGAACATACCGGACATACCGGGATGCAAACACGGTTAGAGGCGTTCGTGGATTTACTGGAAAGGGCAAACATTGAACCAGAAACTGAACAAAAAAGAAGGGAAGTGCTCAGCGTTGGGGGAAGATAAGTACTTTCTGGGGGTCGACGTTGGATCAGTTAGTACGAATATAGTTTTACTGCGACCCGACAATACGTTGCAAGAGGCTCTCTACCTGAGAACCCAAGGCCGGCCCATGCAAACGATTCAAGAGGGGATTAAACTTTTGCGGTCTAAGATGAGGAACTCCGCCGAAATCATTGGCGTTGGAACTACGGGAAGCGCACGTCAGCTTGCGGCGACTTTATTAGGAGCCGATGTCGTAAAAAACGAGATTACCGCTCATGCTGTCGCTGCTTCGCGAGTGAATCCTGAGGTGCAGACTATTCTTGAGATTGGAGGGCAGGACTCGAAAATCATCATTCTCAGAGATGGTGTCGTTTCTGATTTCGCCATGAATACCGTCTGTGCAGCCGGAACGGGGTCGTTTCTGGATCAGCAAGCGGCGAGATTGGGCATTCCAATTGAAGAGTTCGGTCCACTAGCCCTACAGGCAAAACATCCAGTGCAGATTGCTGGGCGTTGTTCAGTTTTTGCAGAATCAGATATGATACATAAACAACAGCTAGGGCATTCACTCCCAGATATTTTAGCTGGGTTGTGTCAGGCGATGGTGCGTAATTATCTGAATAACGTGGGTAAAAACAAAGATATCCGAGGCCCAGTTTTCTTCCAGGGAGGTGTGGCGGCAAACCTCGGAATACGTAAAGCATTTGAAGAAGAGTTAAAACAATCAGTACTTGTACCTGAACACTATGGCGTCATGGGCGCCTTAGGGGCGGCGTACTTAGCCCAGGAAAGAGTGGAAAGGCAAGGAGAAACAAGGACTAAATTCCGCGGCTTACACTTGGGCGAGACCCAATTCCAAGCCAAAAGCTTTGAATGCTCAGGGTGCGCAAACCGTTGTGAGGTTGTAGAAATCATGCAGGATGGGATAAGTTTAGCGATGTGGGGAGACCGGTGTGGAAAGTGGTCGGTTGCTGCCACTACCAGCGTTGGCACCAGTATTAAGGAACATAAAGGTGAACGACGGGGAGCCTAAGTGCGAAGTGCGAGGTTCGAGGTTCGAGGTTCGAGGTTTGAGGATTGATGTTCGATTATCATTTTTGCACCTGCATAAATAGTCGGCAATCATATGCTTTGCCGGACGAGAGGATTTAGGGAGTGACTGGGAAGCCCAGTGAACTCGTTCAACAAACGTTGAACATCGAGACTTCGGTGACGAAAGCCTCCAGTGGAGGGTTTCGCCGAAGCCGCACGTCCCAAAAGGAATTCTTAGCGGCGAAGTCGGAGTCTACCCCCACCG
>JBAQLX010000452.1:0-4953 GCA_049302315.1 Desulfosporosinus sp. | reverse complement strand
GGTGGGTATGAGAGAACTCGAACCAACTTAACCCATCCTTGAACCCCAGAATAGTATAACAATGTGTCTGACATTTTGTCAATCGCATGATTTTAAGTCCCGTGCGTCCGCCAATTCCGCCACATAGTTATTCAATGTTTTATAATGCAAAGATCATGCCAATAATGATTATGGGTGTGTATATACATGAGAGTCAATGTAGTGTACTTGTTATCACCTTTGGTAACTATTCTATTAACAGACTACTGTCCGGTTATCTGTATATATGTCCGGTTTCCAATACAATATATTACCTTGGTATGACAATTACCTGCATTATTCTTCAAAACCAATTGAGCAGTTATTAACCTCTCAGAGGACGAAAATGGTAATAAGCAATAGGAAATTTGAAGTTTATAGTATATGATATTGGATAAAAGTTAACGCTTGGTCTGAAATTAGGTCTGGAAATTTAATTTTGAGAGGTTTTTATGAAGGCGAGAGATTTGTTGCATTTTGAAATGGAAGAATGTGAAAAAGAACAATTCAGAAGAAGTGCTCTTGCAGACAATTTACGCAGGGGAAGAATATTCGCAATCATGATGATTGTCTTTGAGCTTATTATAGCTGGGTTGGATATAAGTGCGGCAGTATTCAAAGTAGACAGTCGATTCAATTTTAGTTCTTATTTAATAATGTATTTAGTTATGATTCTTATTAATGTTATCTATTTGTTATCTATTAACAGTTCCAAGGCTCTAACGGATAAATCGCTGCGTCAACTTGGAAACTTGGAGATAGGTCTGGTCGCCTACATAACTCTAATAATGTCTTGGGGCAGCATTGTTTCTCTGATGGATCAAAAAATATATGGACATTTAATGGCGTTTATGGTAAACATGATAGCTTGTTCAGTGGTCTGTTTTTTGGATAGTAAAAAGATGATTATTCCCTATGTTTGTTCAGTTCTGATGATTTTTATAGGATTGCCGTTTTTTCAAAGTTCAAGTGATGTCCTTGTAGGACATTATGTGAATTTGTGTGTTTTCATTATTATTTCATGGCTAGCTTCGAGGATTATTTTTGTAAGTTATTACAGCGATTATAAGAGTAAAAGAACATTGCAAAAAACAAATATCATACTTGAAAGGGAGATTAAACAGAATTCGGTCACCAATTTGAAACTTGCTGCAGCCAACGTTCAGCTGAATGAACTGGCATTAATTGATGAACTAACCGGCATACCAAATCGAAGAAGCTTTAGGAATCACATTGACATAGCATTTGAACGCTATGTCAATGAAAATTCATTATTGTCGATCTTAATGATAGATGTGGACTATTTCAAGCAATTTAATGATAATTATGGTCACAACGAAGGGGATAAGGTATTAAGAACAGTTGCTAATCAAATTAATTCTGTTGTGAGACATAATATGGATTTTGTTGCTCGATGGGGCGGGGAAGAATTTATTTATGTTGCGTTTAATGCAAATGCCGCAGAGAGTGGAAAAATCGCAGAAACAATCAGACGCAAAGTTTTAGAACTTAAAATCCCGCATGGGTTTTCCGAAAATTGGGGTTATATTTCTGTGAGTATTGGAACTGCGACAATTGAAGTAAGGGGAAAGGCCGATGTTAGTAAAGGCATCGAACGAGCGGACAAAGCCTTATATTTGGCTAAAACAAGCGGGCGTAACTGTGTAAAAGTATATGGCTTGGAGATAATGGAAACAGGAAAGGTAAATGGGGGTGCTTTCAATGAGAATCTTTCCGTTTATGGTATTTCTAATCTGATAGACCCCTGACTCAATTTTTATCTCTTTGTATTGCCGTTTTAGTTCTTGTTTGGATCCATCGTTGTCTCCTACTTGTTCACGGAAGTAAGCCCTTTCTCTATTTTTTTACCACAGAGCAGACAGACATAATGGTCCTTTTCTTGAACATAGCCACATTTGAGGTCTTCAAAAGATGCATGCCAAAATAATTCTGAAACACTCATTTGGTAAACACATCCTTGTTTGGCTTGTAGATATATAGACATTATATAATAATATCTATAATATCTACAATAACTTGCATGATTTAATTCATCCGCAGGTTGCGCTCCTGATTATTCAACGTTTTAAGCAGGTTCCGAAGGTCCTCGGGAAAGGGAGCACGGATGATTAGGGGCAGTCCAGTAGCAGGATGGAGAAAAGCGTATCCTGAGGAGTGTAAGGCTTGACGGGAGAGTAATGTCGTATCACCATTGTAAAGATCATCTCCGAGCAAGGGATGGCTAAAGCCTTCACAGTGGACACGAATTTGATGGGTTCGCCCGGTTTCCAAGATAAACTCCAGAAAAGTTGCGCGGGAATAGCGGCGGAGAACCTTGTAATGTGTCCGGGCCGGCTGCCCATCGGGTTGGGTTTGGCGTTTAATGAAACTATCCGGGGCAAACCCGATGGGGTCGTCGATGGTGCCCTCAGTTGGGAGAACAACTCCTTCTACGAAGCCAAAGTATCGTTTCCGGATATGCCCGCGCTCCAGTTGCCAAGCGACTTGTTGATGCGCGAATTGATTTTTGGCGATGATCACGACACCGGAGGTATTCCGGTCAATCCGGTGAATTGGACGATAGAGTTGATGTTCTCCCTTGCGTTCCCAATAGCCGACGACAGCATTTCCTAAGGTGTTCGTGAGATTACGGTGGGTCGGATGAACCACTTGACCCGCAGGTTTATTCACTACTAAAAGGTATTCGTCTTCATAGAGAATATCAAGGGGGAGATTTTCTCCGAGTATGTTTGTTTGCTCAGCGGGAAAAAGCTGAATGGATAACGTTTCGCCTTCTTTGCCGCGTGCTGTTAAGTAGGTAAATTTTCCATTGACCCAAACGCGTTCTCCTTGCTTTAACCGTTGTAATATTTTGAGTGAGAAATGAAATTTGTGCTGCAGGATCGTTAGATATTTCTGACCGGAGTCCTCCGCCTGCAAGCGGTATTCCCATAAAGTATGTTGTGTGTTCATAATGCCTCCTCGTAAGGGTACCCGTTATAAGATGGGTTAGGGACTTTACATAATGAATAATGATGATAAACAGGAAAATTATGAAGTATGAAGAATATAACTAAATGTCTTCGCTAGACTTAAAATAGTAAGGAGGCCCCAAAGTGAAAGACCCGCGTATTGAAAAACTTGCTGATTCCTTAATCAATTACTCGATTGTACTTAAACCTGGTGAGAAAATCCTTATTGAAGTGATCGGACAAGACATTCTACTCGCCCAGGCTCTTGTGCGCTACGCCTATCAAGCAGGTGGGTTACCCTTTTTGTCTACTATCAATCATACCTTAATGCGTGAACTTTTAAAAGAATTCAAGCTTGAGCAGGCGGAAGCAATGACTAGGTGGGATCTTGCCCGCATGAAAGAAATGCAAGCCTATATTGGAATCCGAGCCGGAGAAAATGCCAACGAATGGGCGGATGTCCCCCCTGAAGCTATGAAAATTTATTTGTCTTACTACCAGAAACCGGTGCATAGCGAGCAACGGGTACCACATACCCGTTGGTGCGTGTTGAGATATCCGAACGCTTCTATGGCTCAGTTAGCAAATATGAGCTGCGAAAGATTTGAGGATTTCTACTTTGAGGTGTGTAACTTGGATTATGCCAAGATGTCGAAGGCCATGGATCCACTGAAAGCGCTGATGGAGAAAACTGAGGAGGTACGTATTCTTGGACCGGGGACAGATTTGGTCTTCTCTATTCAAGGGATGCCGACGATCAAATGTGACGGGCACTTCAATATTCCGGATGGCGAGATATTTACGGCTCCGGTAAAAGAATCGATCAATGGACGGATCAGTTATAATACCCCCTCACTTTTCCAGGGTTTTACGTATGAAAACATTGTGTTGGAATTTAGAAACGGGAAGATTGTCCAAGCGATGGCGAACGATTCGAAACGGATCGAATCCGTTTTGAATACGGATGAGGGAGCGCGTTATGTCGGAGAATTTGCTCTGGGAGTCAATCCCTATATTCGAACGCCAATGAAAGACACCCTTTTTGATGAAAAGATTGACGGCAGTTTCCACTTTACCCCAGGAGCCTGTTATGATGATTGCAACAATGGAAACAAATCTGCTGTTCACTGGGATTTAGTGTGTATTCAAAGACCGGATTATGGCGGCGGCGAGATTTATCTTGATGATCTGTTGGTTCGCAAAGATGGGCGCTTTGTCTTGCCGGAACTTGAAGTTTTGAACCCGGAGAAACTGAAGTCTTAAGAATCAATCTGGATAAGGAGTGAATTGCAAGCGGTAATGAGATATAAACGCTTACGTTTGGTCTACAACCCCTATGCCGGTCGGCGCAAATTAACTGCTCAACTGGATACGGTGATCCGCATTTTTCAGGAAAGTGGGCATGAGGTAAGTATCCATCGGGCATCCTCTCCCGAAGATGTTGAACAGATTGCTTCCCAAAGCAGGGATGTGGATCGTTTGGTTATCGCCGGGGGAGATGGCAGTATTCATCAGGCGGTCAACGGCTTACTCCGGATTTCAGCGGAAAAGCGCCCGGTTCTGGGTATTTTGCCTGTTGGAACAGCGAATGACTTAGCCTACGCGTTGCATTTGCCGAAAAGTATCCCTGAGGCGTGTAAAGTCATTGGCAAAGGAAATACGTTTGAAATGGATACAGGGAAGGTCAATGACCGCTACTTTGTTAATGTGGCCAGCGCAGGACTTTTAACGGATGTTTCCCAAAAAGTTGACATCCGCGTCAAGAATACGCTTGGGCAATTAGCCTATTTTCTTAAAGGCATAGAAACCCTTCCGTCCTATCGTCCCTTTCATGTTGAGTTTGAGCATGACGGAAAACGGTATTCGGAAGAGGTCGTTTTGTTTATAGCCGCGAACGGCCTCTCGGTTGGAGGACTCAGATCACTCGTGCCAAGGGCTTCCCTGACTGACGGGGAGCTGGACA
>JBAQLX010000451.1:0-3812 GCA_049302315.1 Desulfosporosinus sp. | reverse complement strand
GCTGTTTGCTTAATAAGATTGGAAAGCTCACTAAAATCGGCTTCAGGGTATTTTTTCACAACCTTGGCCACAACCCCAGGGCCACTGACGCCCACATTGATCACACACTCTGGTTCCCCGACACCATGAAAGGACCCTGCCATAAACGGATTATCCTCCGGAGCATTGCAGAATACCACTAATTTCGCCGCCGCTATTCCGTCTTTGTCTGCGGTCAATCGAGCGCACTTCAGAATTACTTCACCCATTTTCAGAACCGCATCCATATTAATTCCCGCTTTAGTCGTTCCAATATTCACGGACGAACAAATAAACTCCGTCTCACTAAGTACCTGTGGAATAGCGTCGATAAGCGCCAGATCGCCAACTGTAAACCCTTTTTGAACCAGAGCGGAAAAACCGCCGATAAAATTAACCCCGACCTCACGGGCGGCCCGATCCAATGCTTTGGCAATCCGGACCATTTCTTCGGTATTCATGTTGGCCGCCACGATTCCTATGGGAGTGACAGAGACACGTTTATTGATAATCGGAATTCCGTAACGTGCCGAGATTTGTTCGCCAACCGATACTAATCGTCCCGCATTTTTGACAACCTTATCATAAATCTTCTGTTCCAGCCGGTTAATATCTTCCGAGCCGCAATCCAGGAGACTTATCCCCATCGTAATGGTGCGAATATCCAGATTCTCCTGCTGGATCATATTAATCGTTTGTTGAATTTCCTCTCGGGCGAACGTGATTGTCATGATGTCCTCCACTACCCTTACTTAAGTTTTCCCTAATCCTGGCTTAGATACGATGCATGAACGCAAAAATATCTTCGTGTTGGACCTTCACCTGGAGTCCTTTGTTCCTCCCCTCAGCCTCCAGCATACGTGACAGGGCGACCAACTCTAAATTCGCTGGATTTAAATCAACGACCATAATCATTGTAAAAAAATCACTGAGGATCGTTTGGCTGATATCCAATATATTAACACTATATTCGGCAAGTCGCCCGGAGACCCAAGCGATAATTCCGATTTGATCATGACCCAAGACGGTAATGATCGCCCGGTTAGACTCTTCCCGTGGTAATGCCATAATTTTTCCTCCCTTTATAGACTAAGGTATTCATAATATGGAAACTAGCCTAACACATTTGTGAATCATACTCAAGCTCTTTTCCAACCTAATTCACAGACACATTATTGTATGCAATGTTCTTATGTAGCGAGAAAGCACTTTTGAACAGTTCGTTGGTCAGGTAGACATTAAAACACTTTATCCTATGAACTCTGAAGAGTTTCTTTTGGCTCATACATCTATGCCGACTGCTCTGCATGACAGTGCAATCAACTATTACCGCAATTATTTGGTTGTGGGCGGTATGCCTGATTGTGTCAGCAAATTTATTGAAACAGATGATTATATTCTTGTAAGTCATACTCAGGCTATGATTTTGATAAGGGACCATTAAATAATAAAGGCTAATATATGGAATTTTGTACACAGATAAATTATCCAATGGCCTTTATGTGGCTGACTCGAAACTGATAACTATGGATTTGTTTCTGTTATTAGAATTACAAGTCCCTTCGTCTATCTCGAATCTCTTAACACAAGCAAAATTAAAGGCTTAGTCTTGGGCAAATCACTTTTAATTATTTCCCATACTATTTCTGAGTCTACTCCAAAATACTCATGAATTAGGATATTTCTTAGTCCCATCATACTTTTCCATGCAATATCCGGGTAGAAGTTCATTATTTTTTCTGGGACATTCCTCGAAGCCTCCCCAATAACTTCAAGGTTTCGAATCACTGCATCCATGACAAGCTTGTTCTTCGCGAAATCTTCATACGATAACTGACGAGCGTATTCTTCAATTCTTTCCATAGAATCAATTATATCTTCTAAATACATTATATAATTTCTTTTGTTCATAGATACGAAACCTCTCTCAAAATATTCTCTTTAATTTGAGGTTTTAGGGCATTAGGAGTCACCAGATCAACTTTTTTGTTAAAAATCTCTTCTAGATAGTATTTCAATTGTATGAATTCAAATCCCACAGGTTTTGAGAATTCAACCAAAATATCAATATCACTGTCTTCTCTCTGTTCGTTCCGTACATATGAACCAAATATACCAATTTTCTTGACATAATAGAGATCTTGCAGTATTGGTTTATATTCCTTTAATTTTGCTTCGAGAAAAGTATTATTAATCATAAAAAGCTATCACCTCCTTATTAAAAAATAGACTCTCGGCATTCGCCGAGGCAGTTGGGACAAGGGTTTCCTTGAACCAACCTTATAGCGTTCCTCCTGCTTTAGTGGGAGGAATTTTGCTTTTTCATTAAGTTGAACTGGAAATTCACAGTGAAAAATATTTCATTAATGTGCCTAAAACGGCCAAAAACACTTTGACTTTCTCAAAACGTCCCCATAATTGACCGACAAGGGATTTATATCCTTTGATTGAAAAATATGGGGTGATCCGTTTGAAACCTGTTCTCATTTCTCATGAACTTTATCAAGATTCCGTTCTCCTGCGTCTCCGTGAGCATTATTCCGGCGAGGTATTCGTCCTCGTCAACAAGGACTGGCCTCTGGTCGCAAAATTCTGGCGTACCGATTTGTCTTACATCACCACATTGCTTCAGGATTGCTATGACGCTAAAGGTCCCGAACCTCGTGATCCTGCTTCCATGCTTCGTTCATATCTTCTCTTTCTCATGACGAAACCAGAAATCGGCGTTACCGAATGGATTGATGAAATGCAGCGTATTCCCTACTACGCCATTTTCAGTGGTTTCGACCCTGGAGACATTCCTGGTGTGGGTACCTTCTACGACTTCTTCAAACGTCTTTGGGCTTCCAGCGGAAACAATTTTAAATCCAAATTGAAGCTTAAACGTAAATTCAAACCCAAGAAGGGCAAAAAGGGGGGAAAAGCTCCTACGACCACGCCGGGTGAGGCTAAACGTCTGGTCGAGGGGATGATTCGTCACACCAACAATCAGACTTACCTGGTGATCGGTTGTTCCACTTCTTTCAGACTCAAATCCTTGCCATCTCGGCCAACCTTGGTCTGCTTGGAGATATAAACTCTCTTACTGTAGCCGGGGATGGTACTCCTATCGTCACTTCTGCTCTTCCCCGCAGTAAATCGACTTGTAATTGTCGCGCCCAAGGCCTTGCTAATTGCAACCATCCTCGTATCTATTCCCAGCCCGATTGCAATTCGGGATGGAACAGCTCAAGAGAGAAGTTCTTTAACGGCTGCCATCTCTCTTTGAGTTTCCTTAATTCCCAGTTAATTTTTGGTAATTTTCCCGTTTCATCTCCCGTAATGCCGAGAGTCTATAAAAGAATTCTTCATGAGTTCTGTATTTCCTTCATACAAAAAAGCTTCTACTTAATATTGTGCTCGGTGGCTCGGCATACGCCTCGCCATCGGGGCCTGATCCTTCCATGATTCGACAAATTGACAAATCAGGACTAAAGTCCTAACAGGGGGGTCCATTCGGTCCGGATTAAAGTGACCGGCAAACAAGGGTTTGAAAATAGCGCTTATTCGTAATGTGTCCACATTCGATATATCTTGATAATTTTTTCTTCCTCTAAAACTTCATAAACTATTCTGTGTTGAATATTTATCCTTCGCGAATATTTCCCTTTTAAATCTTTATCCAATTTTTCAAAGGCAGGAGGATTTTGATATGGATCATTTTGAATAATCTTTAACAATTTTTTAGCTTTTTCCGCTAATCCAAATTGTTCTAGTTTTTTAGCATCTTTCTGAGCTTGTTTTGATAATTTTAA
>JBAQLX010000450.1:0-1601 GCA_049302315.1 Desulfosporosinus sp. | reverse complement strand
GTCTGATAAATACATGGCTAAAGGATTCGCGGATTTTTCACCAAATTTAAAGGCCGGGGTCGGAGCCGTCGGAGAGAGCAACACATCAAACTTCTCAAACGCCTTATCAAAATCCTGCTTGATCAGCGTTCTGACTTTTTGTGCTTTCAGATAATAGGCATCATAGTACCCCGAACTCAAGGCATAAGTTCCGAGCATGATCCTTCGTTTTACTTCCTGCCCAAATCCCTCTGCTCTGGTCTTTTTAAACATGCCCAAGACATCGTCTGCATCCGCCCTGTACCCATAACGCACCCCATCATAGCGGGCAAGATTTGAGCTCGCCTCAGCAGTGGCAATCAAATAATAGGCGGGTATAGCATACTCCGTATGCGGCAATGAGCATTCAGACACTGCTGCACCTAAATCAATCAGGATTTGAATGCCAGCTCGAATTCCTTTTGCGACGTCCTGATCAATCCCTTCACCTAAGTACTCCATAGGAATTCCTATCTTCAAGCCTTTAATGTCGTTGACTAGGAACTTGGTATAATCTGGTTTTTCATAAGCAACTGCCGTCGAATCCAGAGGGTCATATCCAGCGATGGCGTTCAGAACTAAGGCATTGTCCCGTACGGTTTTAGTCAACGGACCAATTTGATCGAGTGAGGACGCAAAGGCAATAAGGCCAAACCGCGAGACAGCACCGTAAGTTGGCTTCATGCCAACCACCCCACAAAAGGCAGCCGGTTGACGGATGGAGCCCCCCGTGTCTGACCCCAGGGCAAAAGCAGCCTCGTCCGCAGCTACGGCCACGGCAGCCCCCCCGGAAGATCCTCCTGGAACACGCTCTAAATCCCAGGGATTCCTGGTCTTGGCAAAAAAGGAATTCTCGGTTGAGGAACCCATGGCAAACTCATCCATATTGACTTTGCCAAGCAGAATGGTTCCCGCAGCCTGAAGACGGTCTGTCACAGTCGCATTATATGGCGGCAGAAAATTCTCCAACATCTTTGAGGCACAGCTTGTGCGCACCCCTTCCGTGCACAGGTTATCCTTCAAGGCCATTGGAATTCCCTCTAAAGCGCTGAGCGCCTCGTTTTGGGCGATCTTGCGATCAACTTCGGTCGCCTGAGCCAAAGCCTGATCTTCAATGACCGTTAAATAGGCTTTCAATTCCGGATCAACCGTCTGAATACGCTCCAGGTATGCTTTCGTCAGTTCTGTTGAGCTGACGTCTTTACGAACGAGAAGCTCATGCAGTTCGCTGACTGATTTACCTATCATCATAGTCCTTGGACCCTCCTTATCTCAAGTCAAACTGATTCTCGGCACCCTAAAGAAGCCCTCTTCCCCATCCGGGGCATTCTTCAAGGCTTTCTCATGCTTAAGCGATGCTCCTACCAGGTCCTCGCGCATGACATTGTGTAATGGAACAGCATGAGCAGTAGGCGCCACATCGTCTGTATCCAAGCGCCCCAACATGGCCGCATAGTCTAAAATGGAGTTGAGTTGTTCGGTATACTCCTGAATCTCCGGTTCAGTCAGCTTTAAGCGTGCCAATGCTGCCACATATTCAACGTCTTCACGTGAAATTGTCATCTAATTCACCTTCCCTTTGG
>JBAQLX010000449.1:0-2824 GCA_049302315.1 Desulfosporosinus sp. | reverse complement strand
GGCTAGAGCGCTTCACGAACCGAACATCAAGCATTGATTTTGCCTCGGTAGCTCAGTCGGTAGAGCAGAGGACTGAAAATCCTCGTGTCGGCGGTTCGATTCCGCCCTGAGGCACCATGTATGGCCTTGACGAAGAGGCGAAGCTTGTCTAAAATGAGTTTGTTAGAGCATGCGGACGTGGCTCAGCGGTAGAGCATTGGCTTCCCAAGCCGAGGATCGCGAGTTCGAATCTCGTCGTCCGCTCCATATGAAGTATCAGCGGGTTCAGGGTTCTTGAAAAGGAATTCTGGACCTATTTTTTGTGTAAGCCGAGGGTTTAGATCAAGGGGAAAGATCATGCAATTTGGCGTAGAATCCGCCTGATACCTTTACAGTCACGATATCAGAAGAGGAGAAGGATCTTTGCCTTTCAGAGAAGCTGCATAGTGAGTTGCCTAGAATATTAAATTGGGCCATAGAGGGCTGTCTACAGTGGCAGAAAGAAGGCCTTGGGATTCCAGATGAAGTTAAAGGCCGCGACTGCTGAGTATAGGGCCGAAATGGATGTTGTGAAGGGCTTCCTAGATGAGTGCTGCGTGAGGCGTAAAGGGTCACGAGTGGAAAACAAAGTCTTGTTTCTTGCGTTTCAGTGGTTATATGGTAGAATCATATTTTGGCATCTAGGCCGATCTAAAGATTGCCGATGAACTGTACTTAGCCCTTATGGCATTGACCGCGTTTTTTATACATATCTTTCAGTGTTTTGGAAAATTTGACAAGATACTTAAAGGATTTCTGTTAATCCCAAAGAATATACAATTTAATACAGACAGAAACGACTAATTAAATCTTAGAATATGGATGGTGATTTTATGAGCCTTTCAAAAGGATTCGCAAAGCTATTTCGTAAAGAAATTATTAGTCAACCAATGCTAGCCGAAGAAGGACCCAAAATCTATGATGGCTTAGTAATGCTCAAAGATGCTGCTCAGAGGAATAACATTCACCTTAGCATATTGGTAGCTGAGACTGCTATATGGGCAAATCCTAATATGCATGAAGGGACTGCCTGGTATCCTAACACTCGTCGTTGTCGCACTGGACATGGTGAAAAGCGAGGAGAAATTGTTGATGGTGTCAAACTCGATGACAACACCTGTGCTAATCAAGCCATTAAACGAGCTGTAGGAATTCCAAATCACTGTCTCGTTGGCTTTGAGTCTTGTCATATTTGGCCTAATACCTGTTATGACCCTCAATATCACACAACCATTGCCAATCTAGTGTTGATACCAAGGGCTATAGCTGGACTCTCAGACCATGACCCAGAGGTTCAAGCAGTACTACAATACCGATCATATGAACTGTACGGATGGTATCCTGAAGGTCAACAGTGCCCTTCAAAACCAGCCTTTTATCCTCGTACATGGAGAGAGCCAGAAGCTTTTAACCAAGAGGTACTCGATGCACATAATACGAGACGGAATACTGCTGCTCCTAATTCTTCTAATAAATATAGCGATCCTTTGGTACAAAGTGTACAACCTGATTGTTCCTTAAAAATACCTCAGGATCCAACTCGTAACCCGATAGGTTTTCATATGCCTTCCGAAGAAAAACGAATGTTACTTGAAAGGATCCGAAAGTGGTCAAAGGATCCGACTTTAAAGGTACATAAAATGATAGCTCTGGTTACAAGAGCAAGGAATGGCCTTTCGCGCGAACTTTTAGTGCAAGAGGTTAGCAGAGTAACTAAATCAAAGAATCCTTACGGTGCTGTTGGTAGCCTCCTTACATCTAAAGGAAATGCCTATGGTAGAGTGTTCATTGATATTGATGGAATAATCTCTATTCACCCTGAGATGGTAGACGAGGTCAGTCGCTCAACTTGGCGAGTCTAACGGAAAAGGTAATGTTGAGCTCCATAAATAAGGGGGAAAGTTACATGGTAGAACTACAAACATGGGCTGGTAAAAGTAATTTTAGTTATTCTGGCTCCGTTGAGCAAGGCACACAAATTATTGGAAACGGGTTTTCCATAAAAATATCTACAGATGAATATTCTAAAATGCTCACCAGTTTTAAAGGGCTTACAGTAAATATCGGGACGTCTCGTACAGATCCACCAAAAGGGAGTCTGGGCGAGTGGTTTAAAGCTTATACAGGAAAGGCAGTTACTTCGTATGTGGGACCTATTTTAATCAATGAAGGATATGCAGAGAAGGTTGGTAAGATAGAAATTAGATTCATTGGGTTACGATGAACGCTGATTTCTAAGAGGATAAAGGAGAGTCTTTATGAGAGATATGAGTCTGCAGTTCCATGATTCCATGATTGATATTTACGTTAGAGCCAAAAAGGAATGCAAGTATAATGTGGCGAGGTTTATACAGGTCGTGACAGAAAAGGGCGGTGTTGTGGCTGCACGAACTGTTACATTGCAGAGTTTTAATGATATTCGAATTACTCGAGTTGCTTCAATAGGGAAGCATAAACATTTTTTTGAAGGACAGAAAATAATTAACACAAATCTATAAAAACCTTGTATAATGTAGCTGTAAACCAAACAAATGTTCTATCCATTGGAAGCTTTGGGATTCAATGGTATGAGTTAAAGTCCAGATTTTAGTAATTATCCTCGGGTTTATTTGCAATCTGCTTAGGACAAAATAATTTTAAAAATTTATTTTAAGGATAATAAAAGAGGTTTTTAGAAAGCTAGTGTAGTATTAGTATCTTATAAAAATATAGAATAAGAGGTACTAATATTGGCTCCAAAGTCTACTCGCATATATCATATTACCGCAATAGACAATTTAACCTCGTGCGGCAAGAAGTCTCCCGC
>JBAQLX010000448.1:0-3489 GCA_049302315.1 Desulfosporosinus sp. | reverse complement strand
CAGCAGGATTTTATCCAATCGTAAGACTCCCACTTCTACAAGTGGGAGAGGTACACCTTATTCTGCTTCGGTGGGGGTAGACTCCGACTTCGCCGCTAAAAATTCCTTTTGGGACGTGCGGCTTCGGCGAAACCCTCCGCTGGAGGCTTTCGTCACCGAAGATTCGATGTTCAACTTTAGTTGAACGAGTTCACTTACTTGAAGAAAAGATTGCTTCTCAAATTTTTGAAACCGATTTACTGGAAGCATAAAAGATTTTTCATGGAGGGATTTAATTGGAGATACTGGTTGATTTGCACACCCATACTATATCAAGCGGTCATGCTTATAGTACAATAACTGAAAATGCTCTGGCAGCCTCGCGCAGAGGTCTTAAATTAATGGGAATGACAGATCATGGTCCAAGTATGCCGGGCGCTCCTAATCTTTACCACTTTGGGAACTTGTCGATTATTCCTGAAGAAATATCTGGGGTAAGAATTTTACCGGGAGTGGAAGCTAATATTATCAATCATGAGGGAGAATTGGATATTCCTTATAGATATTTGGCTCAGATAAAACTTGTGCTCGCCGGACTTCATGATATGTGTTACCCCGGAGGGACTTCAGAACAAAATACCCGAGCCTATATCAAAGTCATGGAAAACCCATATGTGGATATGATGGTTCATCCGGGGCGACCAGGTTTCCAAATGGATCTTGAGCGGATTGCCTACACCTCCGCCCAATTGAATATGCCGGTCGAGGTTAATAACAGTACCTTGTCGACGATCGAAGAAAAAGAAGGAGCGAGGGTTAATTGCCGTTACTTTGCCAGTTACATGGCGAAGTACAAAGGTCCGGTAATTTTGGGAAGTGATGCACATTTTTGGGACCGGGTCGGTGAGTTTAGCGATGCCCTTGATTTGCTCCATGAGGCAGGGGTTTCAGAGCATCAGATTCTGAATACCTCACCTGAACGGGTGCTGGATTATTTGGCGACACGACGTAAACAGCGCTCAGTTACCGCCCGAGGATCGTTAAGTATCGCTTAGGATACTGAGTGGTTATACATTACTCTGAACAATTAGAGTTCTCGGAAGTCAGAACGAAGGTTTCGCTCAGAAAGTTGAACGAATTAACAGGTCGCTATCTGGAAGAAACCTGAAAAAATGAACAATATTAAAGAGCGACGGAAAAAGGAGTGTTATATTTTGCAAAAAGTATATGTGCTCGATTCTAGTGTGTTACTGCATGACCCTAACGCGATATTTCAATTCCAAGATAACGATGTAATTATTCCCTATGTAGTTTTAGAGGAAATAGAAAGTAAAAAACGTCTCATGGAGAATGTTGGTCGAGTCGCCCGGGAGGTCATCCGTCATCTTGATCTCTTACGGTATAAGGGTCAACTCTCCCAGGGTGTTCTCCTACCGAACGGAGGAAAGGTCCGGGTCGAGTTGAATCATTACTCCAATGAAATTTTGCCGGTAAACTCGAATCTAGCTTTGACGGACAATCGGATTCTAGCGGTCTCCCTAAATTTATCGCGTGAAGAAAAACGCAGCGTCGTTTTGGTCACTAAAGATATAGCCATGCGAGTCAAAGCGGATGCTTTGGGAATCTTAACTGAAGATTACTATAATGACAAAGTGGTGCTGCCCCCGATTATGGACGAGATCTTAATACTGCCTCTTGAGGATACCGAGGTTAACGCACTTTACCAAAATAAATACATCCCCATAAAGGTCCCCTTGTTGCCGAATCGCTGCGTAAAAGCAAGTTTGAGTGATGATTCTTTCCTGCCCCTGGTTTCGTCTCCAGATGGAAAGAAATTAGTCTATCAGAGGGGGCAAAGTAACGCATCTTGGGATATTAGACCAAAGAACATGGAACAGTCATGGGCCTTGGAAATGCTCAACAATCCAGAAATTATGTTAGTTAGCTTGATGGGTCCGGCTGGCACAGGAAAGACACTACTTGCTTTGGCAAGCGGCTTGGAACAAACAGTTCATGAGGAACTATATATTAGGATGCTGTGCGCTCGGCCGGTTATACCTTTTGGCAATGATATTGGGTTTCTTCCTGGAGATAAGGATCAGAAGGTTCGCCCGTATATGCAACCAATCTATGATAATCTTGAATATTTGCTTCGGCCGCGGAAAGAGAAAGAGCGCGAGAGAGGTGGCGAATCCATATTAGACAGCGCCATTGATCTTCTAATCAAGAAGAGGCAACTGGAAATTGAAGCGCTCACCTACATTCGGGGCAGGAGTATTCCCAATCAATTCATGATTATTGATGAAGCTCAGAACCTTACTACGCATGAAGTAAAAACGATTATTACACGAGCTGGTGAGGGAACAAAGATTGTGCTTTGTGGGGACCCTGATCAAATTGACCATCCTTATCTAGATAAGGAGAGTAATGGACTAGCCTATGTTGCTTCGCGGCTTAATGGGCAATCCTTCTATGGTCAGGTCCGACTGATTCTTGGAGAACGGAGCGAACTGGCAACACGAGCGGCTAATTTGTTATAAGGGGACTTGTGACACATGACCGTGCTTAATGGGGACGTCCCTCCATTTGGTATCCTATCCCTACGGGTGCGATATTTTGCATATTTCGGAGCGTTTTTTGCGGCGTGTTGCCAAATAATCCAGTCCCATCATCTGATTCCTAATGTAACGTTTCTGCTGGGACGATTCTGCAAAGACATTCGCGTTTCCGCTCTTATATGAATTGATATAGGCCTCTCCGCTGCTTACCGGCTGATCAAAATACAGACACTCCATTAAGGTTGACTTACCACTGCCGCTTTCCCCGACAACTCCTAATATTTCTCCCGCATACACTTCGAACGTGACGTCTCTGCAGGCATAGACTGTACCGCAGACAGGACAATAGTTTTTCAGCAGCCCATCCCCCTTTGACCCTCTGCAATATTCACATCCATTGCCATATTGTTTATTCAGGTTACTTACAGACAAGACAAGCTGTTCAAAATATTCCATCTACACTCCCTCATCCTCTTGATTTTCTATTCAATTTTTGCAAACAATAGTTGGAATCGTTGCATTGATAAGAAGTTTCACCCGTTACATCATCCAGTATTTCATCCAGAAATACCCCCCTGACCCCGCACAATCTGCAATACTTATCCTGAAAAGATTCTGCTTTAAAAGGGTAGTCTTCAAAATCAAGGGACCCAACCCTAGTATACGGAGGCACTGCGTAGACCTTCTTTTCACGACCTGCACCCAAAAGAATCAGCGCTTGGGAATTACTTAATTTAGGATTATCGAATCTCGGGATGGGGCTGGGAGCCATAACGTACCTGCCATGAACCATAACCGGATGATCCGCACCCGTGGACATAGTTCCGTAGTTCATGATTTGTTCAAAGAGCATGAGCCAAGCGCCACTGTACTCTTGTTCAGCGTGCAGCTTTTTCGTTTCATATTCACTCGGCTCATAATATCTCAAGGGTTCCGGTAACGGTACCTGAAG
>JBAQLX010000447.1:0-1896 GCA_049302315.1 Desulfosporosinus sp. | reverse complement strand
TTATGTTTCTCAAGGGACTTGTTACACAATCTGAAATGCTGCGTTTGCTGCAAAGAGATACCCGTCATTTTGCCAAACGCCAACTGACGTGGTTTCGTCGTGATCCGCGCATCAGTTGGTATGATATCGAGACGGATGCAGACGTATTGCTTAGGAATATTGTCAAGACTTGGGAGCTGTGTAGTAATGGGACAGTAAATGGTAATGGGATTACCATATTAGACCAAGGTCGTCACAACTAGCATTCTCTTCAGCAAAACAGTTCTCTCCAACAACTCAAATTAATGACGTTAGACCCACGCTAAGACAATATATGATAATAATAGGCCGACTTTTCCTAACGCTAAGGAAAAGCCGGCCTATTATGGGGTAGGGCCATAGTTCAGTTTTTTGAAGTTGTCATCCCGACATTGGTTCATTTTAACTTACATAAATGCTACTGGAAACTATTAATGTTGACAATGTACGCCTGTTTTTGAAAATTAAGTTAGGGCACAGGTTTTGCTTGAAGATCTTTATTACTTCACATATAATGTTATTAATATGATTAATTTGATTAATTTGGATCGTTATCGAATTATACTGAAAACCTAGTGTTCATGCACGATTTCAATGTTATTCAAGTGTATTTTTTAATTTATTTTAATTAGGACATTCAAATCAAGGTAGAATCATATTATTTGACTAGGAAAGGGGTATTGACATGAAAAGAAAAACAAATGAAAATTCAGTCAATTATCACAGACGAGGAAGAAAAGTGAGTTTCAGAAGACTTATAGCCCTTTCTTTGACTGTCTTGATGATATTCACTATACTTTCGCCGTTGTCGTCCTATGCCCAAACGGATTCGGAACTACCTATTGGTACCCAAACAGAAGTGATGCCCGATCAGACCTTAGGGACCCCGGAAGAGCCGATCCTAACGGCGTCAGAACCCCCTCCTGCAGCGACTACCCCAGAGGTGGTTATTCCCCCTGATAGCACCCAGGAAGCACCTGTTCGAGAAGAACCTGAGCTGGAGACAATTCCTCTGACGGAAGAACATCCTGCAGCGACGACCACCCCAGAGGTGGTTATTACTCCTGATAGTACTCAGGAAGCACCTAGTTCCGAAGAGTCTGCCCCCGCGCTTACCTCAATACCTGATCCCGAGCCAATCAGGCCTATGAATTTGATTATGGATCCGCCACCAGATATTGATGGCACTCTGGAATCTCCCGGATCCCTGACCCTGGATCAAAGCTATCAAATTGCTTCGTTCAATGCTGCAACGGAAAAATACTTTACCTTTACGGTAGCAGAACCCGGTACATATAGTTTACAAATTATCAATCAGACAGGGGTTACTTTAGCTGCTGATTTTGGGACTCTAATCGAGGGTGTCTTTACTGAATTGACAACCGATCAAACATGGGATACCAGCCATACATATAATTTCATTTCGGAAGGCGCCTATTGTCTTAAGATGGCTAATACAAATGAGTCAGGGGATCAGGGATCGGTCTCTTTCATGTTAAGCAAATCGACATTTATGAATCCTCTCGCCACGGAAAACACGTTGGCATCGCCGGGGGAGCTTAGTTTAGGGACGAATTACCCCATCGGTTTTTTCCCAACTGGTACCAGTCAGTATTTTACCTTTACCATAAACGCTGCCGGTTCTTATGCGGCGACATATGCCATCACGGGAGACACTCCTGTATTGACAATGGAGTTAGGCACAGTATCGGGAGAAACATTCACCAGCCTTGCCACAGACACTTCAGGTACAATCGAATACAATCTCACTGAGGCAGGAACGTATTATCTGAAAGTAACAAACTCCGGAACTGACGGTGGGATAACGCTGCTTGTCAAGGAATTGATTGCAACTACACCCACTCCCATAACAGGAAC
>JBAQLX010000446.1:0-5715 GCA_049302315.1 Desulfosporosinus sp. | reverse complement strand
AAACTAAACTAGTATTCTCTTTTAATTCCATTAATCCTTTACAAATTTATTTTTTTTAGTGTAAGAAGCTAATAATTAGTTTATGCAAATTTGATTAATTGAACGAATCAATGGAGAAAGAAGCAGGAGAAATAAAGCTTCTGTCGAATCATTACGATGATGTACAGGATGAAGGGGGGGAAACCCGTATTCTGGCATATGAAATTACAGTGTTTTTGGGAAGTATTCCATTTATTACGTTTTTGACTTGGCGAGCTGGAGTGATGGGATTAAACAAAAGGAGCGCATTATTAATAACGGTATATTTGTGTGGGGATGTTATGCTGTTTCCTTGGGCTCTTCGGTTTGGATGGATAAATTGGTGGGTTTTGTCCATAATAGTTCTGTTTGTTGGGATAATATTATGGCCAAAAGTACTTATTAAAAACAGGACAAAGGATAACATAATAGCTTCCGAAATCAATGGATATGCAGAAAAAAATAGTAACGAAGAAATTATTGAACAAACTCAGGCGAACACAGTTGAAATGATCGAAATGATTGAAATAGTTGAAATAGTTGAAATGGTTGAAACAGAAAGTCTTGTTAATACGGAAGAAATTATCATGATCTCAATTGATGAACTTATTGATTTAGGATTCAAAGAAAAACATGCGGATAACCTCGAACAGGCAGCATCCTATTTTTCTCAAGCTTTATCCCAAGATCCCATACCTGATTTGGCTTTCTCTTTAATCATTGATTGTTATTGGCTTTGGAACAATTTGGGAAAACGTGGTTATGCGCTAGCTCAATTGCAGACTTATTTCCAAAAGTATTTACCTTTATTTAACACCGAGCTTCGTGTTCAGTTTGATACTTGGATGGCGAAAGAAGATATCCAAATAATTTTAGAATAATATTAGGGGGCTAAATTACTAATGAAGCCAACACAGGAAATTATCGGATTGCGTATTATCAGCATTTTAGACGGAACTCAAGTGGGAGTTGTGAAGGACTTTGTTATCAACCCGCAGGGAAAAACGTTAGATTTTGTGATTGTTGATCAACCGACTGACATTTTTGGGGCAAAGGTCGTTGCTTTTGCGGATATATTGGGGCTTGGAGAGTTTGCGATCACGATCCCTCAGCCTGGAGTTATTCAAAATGTCGCTCAAAATATTGATGCACAGAATTTATTAAAGCAAGACACCCGTGTTTTAGGAACAAAGGTATTGACGAAGAAGGGGCAACTCATCGGAGAGGTGACAGAAATGCTCATTGATGAGGAAACAGGCCGAATAAGTGCTTGTCTATTTGAATCTCAGGGTCAAATGCATCAAGTTGGGGTAGAACAAGTCATCACTTTAGGCAAAGAAATACTTATTGTTGAGGGCTTCCCTACCGTGCCGAACCATGAAATTATGGAATCTAATAGTGAAAATCAGATTCAAACGCCAGACGAATCGGTTCAAATCGAAGATGCGGACTTTGCCGAAGAACCAGACTTTGCAAGAGAAGTAGACTCTATAGAAGAAGGAGTTTCATTTGGTGAAACGAAAACAGGTTTTAACCTTTTCGAACAACGCCAACTTCAATATTTCGTCGGTAAAAAGGTGGAAAAAGATGTTGTTCTTGATAATGCGGAAGTATTACGCGCAGGAGAACGCATTACGCCGGACATTGTGACTCACATAACGTCCAGGAGTACATTGATGGAAGTAACCTCCCAGTTACAGAAAAACTAAGAAAATTGAGTATACTGTATGAAAAAAACAAGGCTGCTCATAGTGGCATTACTATTACAATTATCCCTTACCCTAGGGTTAGGGAGTGTCGTCGCATACAGTAAAACGTATGATCGCGCACCATCAGGTTTGATTGTTTGGGGCCAGGACTATTCAGGAATGAGTAAAATTCAGGTATCCTCTCAAATAAAAGAAAGAATTCCGAATTTGGTATCATATAAAGGACAAGATTATCCTTTAAGGATGGATCGTTCATATGGGGAAATCGAAAAATGGTTAGATCAAGTGTTTCAGGTACCAACCGGTTTTTGGTTCACTGATATACTTCATAGTCTGGCACGTCCCCCCATAGTCATCACGGCTAATGACTTTGGACTAAATAAAGAGGAAATACTTGCTCAGTTGAAAGCATTAGGTATGAATATTAATAAGCCTATGATTTCGGCTGCGATAACTTATTCGAATGGCCGATTAGTAAAGACCGATGGACAAGTAGGGCAAGAATTGGATATTGAGGGAACTTGGCTAAAAATCACACGCGAGCATGAACAGGAAAGAATTGAACTTGTTGTAAACGATGTTTCTGTTCAGCCAGATAAAGTAGACTTGATGAAAATCAGGGATATTATAGGAGATTACACGACGTATTATAATTCTCAGGATGTGCCACGTACAAAAAATTTGCGGTTAGCAGCTATGGCTTTGAATAATCAGTTAATTCCACCGGGCCAAGTATTTTCTTTCAACGACGTTGTGGGAGAGCGTACAGAGGCTGCCGGATATATGTCGGCATTTATTTTTGTGGATCATGCTGTGATCAAAGGAGATGGAGGGGGGATATGCCAAGACTCCAGTACACTCTGTCAAGCCGTCGAACAGGCACATTTACCCATAGTTGAAAAACATACTCATTCCTTGCCGGTATCGTATGTATTGAAGGGGCAAGATGCGACAGTGTCCTTCGGTATACTCGATTTTCGCTTTCTGAATGATACGCAAGGATACCTGTTTATCAGTGCGCGTACTGGGTCGAACTGGCTGAGAATACAACTATTTGGTTTAGCAGATGATTCCCACCCGGCACTGCTGAAACCAAATGGTTACCCAAATCATCCAGAAGACTGGAGCCAAGACCCAAAATAGATTTCTTAATTAATAAAAAGTAATCTGACTATAATTGAGAAGGAAAGTTATTAGGGCGTCTTAAAGAGACTCCCTAAAAGGAGGCTTAGTAACCTCCTTTTAGGGAGTTAATCTATTTGCTTTAACAGGCTCTATTACAATGTTAACCCCGCGCTCATAATGACCTGGTAAAAGTATACTTCCGTATAACATATGCGTAATCTCTCAGGCACTGGGGCTGGGAAAAAAACAAAAAATGGTGTAGGATATAGTAACTATACTACAGATGGAGTTTTAACACCATCTGTAGTATAGTTGAACTAATTCTGGGGCTAGAGCGCCATCGGATTAAATCATATTTTGAAACAAAAATAATGCTTCAACAGGAAGGAGTAATCCTCTAAGTGCGGCAAGTAAGTGTTAATTCCTTAACGATAGGAGATATTTTAGGTAAAACCATTTATTCCAGTACGGGCAGAATCCTGTTAGGAAAAGGAGTTAAACTTACCTCATTATACATAGCGAAATTACGGGACATGGGAATTTCCATTATTTATATTGAAGATGACCGGTTTAATGATGTCGTTGTTAAAGATGTTATCAGTGAAGAACAACGTCGCGACGCCATGAATATTCTGGAGAAAAGTACACGTTCTGTCCGGTTAGGGAAAGATCTTGAATGCTTTGAGTTAAAAAAAGTAATCAATAATATTGTGGAAGAAATTTTGTTCAAGAAAGATATCCTGGTAAATATGATGGATATGCGTAGCAAAAACAACCAGATGTTTGCTCATTCAGTAAATGTCTGTGTTCTTTCAACGGTATTGGGAAAATCACTGTTTCTTGATCGAGAAAAGCTGGAGACTTTGGCCATCGGGGCAATACTGCACGATATTGGTAAGATGAAACTTGATCCTAAGCTATTTACTTTAGACGGTGATTTGACTTCAGAAGAAGGAGAACTTCTCAAAACGCATACGACCCTTGGCTTTGAGGAACTTAAGAAACGAAAAGATCTCAACTTGATTATTGCCCACATTGCCTTTCAGCATCATGAGCATATGAATGGCACAGGCTATCCTCGGCGCCTCAAAGAGGGGGAAATCCACCCTTTGGCCCAGATTGTGGGGATTGCGGATTTCTATGACAAGTTTACATCAGACCACAGTACCGAAAAACGGATTATGCCCCATGAGGCGTGTGAAATTCTAATGGGTCTCGCTGGGACATGGTACCCGTTAGAAATGGTTCGTCTATTCCTTAAAAATATTGCTGCCTATCCGACAGGGGTAACAGTGCGGCTCAATACCGGTGAAATTGGGGTTGTTGTCGATCAAAATTTAGGTATGTCGGCACGACCAGTTGTTCGGGTTTTTGATGAATCGGAATTTGGCCAAAATGTTATTAACGAATATGACATGGTGGAAAAACGTACTATTTTTATTCATAAAGTCTTACGCTAACCACAACGGAGGGTTTTAGATTATGACACAAATTAAGCGACGTAACGGCAAGGAATTTGCAAAAAAAGATGGCCAATGGACCCGTGGGAAATCATTTGATACGAACCTGCATGTTGGGGGGGTACACGCATGATACGCATTGGACATAACCCGAATACCAATATGTTACCAATGTTTCATTTTTTGCCAAAAAAACATCTTTTACTGGAATCGATTACTGCGGAACCAACGGGGCATAACGCCATGTTATCTGAGAGACGGATTGATATGGCTCCGATTAGCGCATTTTCCTATGGAGAACATTGGCAAGATTATGCGATGCTGCCAAACCTTTCTGTCTCCGCCAAAGGACGGGTAGGGTCGATCCTCTTGTTCTCTAAAGTTGCTCTGAAGGATTTGGATGGCTCGGCCGTTGCGCTGACAAATACATCTGCAACTTCTGTGAATCTGACAAAGATTTTGCTCCATCATTACTATGGAGTAGCTCCACGTTATCTGACCATGCCATCTGATCTTCAAGGGATGTTGGCCAAGGCAGATGCGGCGCTTCTGATCGCGGATGCTGCCATTCAAGCAGCGCTTCTTCATCCAGATTGCTATATCTATGATCTGGGTGAAGAATGGCTTCATCATACCGGTTGTTCCATGACTTATGCTGTTTGGGCTTTCCCAAAAAGGCTGATTTCTGAGCGGGAAAGAGAAGTAAAGGCTGTATATCACTTGCTTCTAAACGCTAAAGCGAAGGCACTGTGCAACATGGAGGATATTGTGAAGACAAGCCAAACCAAGCTTGGGGGATCGCTGCAATTTTGGAGGGATTATTTTGCCCAGTTTAATTATGGGTTAGATCAAACGATTGTCACAGGACTAAAAAAATACCTGGATTTGTGTTTTGAGCAGAATCTGTTGTCAAGTCGTCCTTTGTTACAGTTTTGGCCGGGGGAGTAAAGCA
Source organism: Desulfosporosinus sp. (assembly GCA_049302315.1). Classification (GTDB taxonomy): domain Bacteria; phylum Bacillota; class Desulfitobacteriia; order Desulfitobacteriales; family Desulfitobacteriaceae; genus Desulfosporosinus. The sequence goes on along the minus strand of JBAQLX010000446.1, from coordinate 451 downwards.
TGGATGTTGAACTTGCGTTGTTGTTTTTGCGTCTTTGTGTGCTAGCCGGCGCTTCCAACGAGATCTGGCCTTCAAACTAAATAATTAGTCCCACCTTATAACCTTCATGGACAGCATCCATAATGTTTCCAGGTTTGAGGCAATCGCCTACAGCATACAATTCCGGTACAAATTCCTTTAACTCGTCCGCCAAGCTATTTTGGGTTGTCAAACCCACGGCAATGACAATAAAATTTGCCTCGATAAATTCCTCAGTACCATTTCTTTCGATTAGTACGCCATTAGCTGTAATCTCTTTGGCCAAGGTGTTCGTTAACAGCCGGACTTTATAATCTTCCAGTCTAAACATTAAAGGCACTTTTATGCCACCGAATATCCCTTCAGCGACACTCGGCACTGCTTCGCCAACCGAAACAGAAACGCCCTAGTCCCCTAATAATTCAGCTAATTC
>JBAQLX010000445.1:0-4639 GCA_049302315.1 Desulfosporosinus sp. | reverse complement strand
GTTCGAATAACGAATACCGATTTGTCTGCTACTTAAGCTCATCTAAATGTTTGATTTATATTTTATAGCCATACAAATATTATCCCACAGTAGCGTATATAATACAATGAGATCTTTGGATTTGCCTTATATCCCCACAGCTGAAGCTAGGGGCTTTACGGCAACAAGCGGTAATATCATTAAAACGAACGCAGCAGCTTGTTCAAAAAACCCCGGACACCGCCGGCTTGGCGTGGCGGACTATGATAAATCCCAGCTATAGTACTGGCAATCCACTGAATGCATTTATAGGCTGGACTTTCGGGAAAACTGATTCCCAAGGGCTCTTGCTGCATAACAGAACGTCCTACGAGAGGATCATCGTAAACCCATCCCAAATAATTAAGCGAACCTTCCAGAAATTTACGGACGGTCGTTTCCAACCGTTTAAACGTCGCCTGAGCGTCAGTTTCATTCCGCACCCGGTTAATCACCAGATGAATTGGCACCTCGCCTGCTTCTTTCCTCAACGTTTTAAACAAACCATACGCATCGGTTAACGCTGTAGGTTCGGGCGTTGTCACGATGATAATATCGTCTGCAGCCTTTAAAAAATTAATTACCGTATGCCCAAGACCTGCCCCTGTATCAATAAGCAGCAGATCGGTCATCTTTTCTAACCTCCCAAGATTGGTTATGACATTCAACAACTTATTCCTCTCCAAGTTGGCTAGTCCCTGAACACCCGACCCGCCTGGTATTATTCCAATTCCCCGTGGGCCGGTAAGCAGAATCTGTTCAATAGTTTTTTCTCCGGATAATAAATGCTCAATCGTATACCGGGCCGTAAGCCCAAAGGCAACATCCACGTTGGCAAGCCCCAAATCTCCATCAAGAATAATAATGCGGCGACCATATTCAGACAAGGCGAGCGCCAGGTTAACCGTGAAATTAGTTTTACCCACTCCCCCTTTACCGCTGGTTACTGCAATAACTCTCATTCTGCTCTTGTTTTTTTCCTTGGAAGTTAACTCTCGCAATATGCTCGCCTGATCATGCATGGGGCATCTCCTCTCCCAAGACGTAGCGCGCCATACGGTAAGGCGTAGCTGCCTCAATATCATCCGGGACATTTTGACCGTTCGTCAGATAGGCTGTGGGGAGTGTTGTTTGGCACAAGAGATTTAGTATAGACCCTGCCCTCTCAGTCTCGTCCAACTTTGTGAAGATGAGATGGGTTGTTAAGCCTTCGAAACGTTGGTAGATCCTAAGTTGATCTGTAAATTGTGTTGTCACACTCATGACCAGCATTGTGAAATCCGGTTGCGCCTTATCTAAAAATGCGCGCAGTTCCGACATATGTAAATCATGGTGAGGGCTTCGACCCGCCGTATCTATAAAAATAAGTTCTTTATCCGCGTGAAGATTGAGCGCCTCGCGCAGCCCTGCAGGTGTCATTACCACTTCAACAGGTACCCCGATGATCTCCCCAAACGTTTTAAGTTGCTCTACTGCGGCAACCCGATACGTGTCAGCCGTGATCAAGGCTACTTTGCGTTTATCGACAATACTAAATCCGGCTGCAAGTTTACCAATTGTCGTCGTTTTACCAACTCCAGTTGCTCCGATCAAGGCGACAATTCTTGGTTTGCCAATCCCTGGCTGAATAAGCCCTATCTGTCCGCAGATTTGGCGAACATTGGCTTCGATCCGGGCGTATACCAGAGAATTATCAACCCACTCTTCTGGCGGCAAAGTTTGTTGCACGTGGCATATTAAGCGCTTAACCAGGGTTTCGCTTATCCCTCTGTTCTGTAAGTGATCCGCCCATGTTTGCAGGATCGGTGGCCAAACACCTTTTTGCTCTCCAATCCCCTCCATCTGTTTGTTCAATTTTTCAAGCGTCCGACGCATAGAAATAATTTCTTCCTGAAGGTCTCCTGTTTGTTCTTTAGAATCAGACCCTGGTCTAACTTGAGGGGATTTTACTTCCTCGACATGAGCCGTATAATTGGAAACGGGTGTTTTCTGTGCTGTCACCGGTTTTTCTTCAATAGCCGCAGTAATTTCTACCCGTGTCCTGCCAAATAAACCCAGGAAGCCACCCTCTCTAAACTCGCGTGTCTGAATGATGACCGCTTCGGATCCCAATTCCCGCTTCACTTTTCCCATAGTTTCCGCCACATTATTGCCTACAAATCGTCTAACTCGCACGATCCATCCCCACCATTCCTACAGCTTGCACTTGTACCCCTTGAACTAATTCATTATACGACAGTACCATGAGTTGTGGGAGTTGACGCTCCGTGACTCGTTTTAAATTTATTCTCACCAGCGGAGCGCAGACAATCACCGGCGTAAACCCTTTTAGCATAACCTTTTCGACCTCTCGCGTGAGATTTTGCACGAGCGCTTGCAACATCTTCGGATCAAGCGCTAAATAAGTACCATAATCGGACGGGTGAATACTATCCAAAATTTGCTGTTCAATCTGCGGATCCAGCGTAATCACAGGTAAAGTTTTATCTTTGCCGACGAGCGGTTGTAATATCTGGCGAGCTAAAGCCTGCCGGACATGTTCAGTCAAACGATCCAGATCTTTTGTGTTCTGTGCCTGATCGGCAAGAGTTTCGAGAATCGACACCATATCCCGAATGGAGACCCTTTCGCGCAGCAAGTTCGCTAGAACCTTCTGCACTTGACCGAGTCCAAGCAGTTCCGGGATTAACTCATCCACCACAGCAGGGGCTTGTTCCTTGGCATGATCAATGAGAGTTTTGACATCTTGACGGTTGAGGATTTCCCATGCCTGGGTCTTAATCACTTCCGTGATATGTGTCGCCAGAACAGTCGGAGCATCTACCACCATCCACCCGCTCAGCTCTGCTTGTTCTCTGTACATCGCATTAATCCACATGGCATCAAGTCCGAAGGCTGGTTCTTTGGTTGGGGTACCGGGAATGGTATCCTCATCAAACCCACTGCTCATAGCCATATAATGATCCGCCAAAATTTCACCTGTGGCGATTTCTGCGCCGCGTATTTTGATAACATATTGGTTGGGCTGTAAATTCATATTGTCGCGAACCCGGATTACTGGGACAATAAATCCCAGTTCACTGGCAATTTGGCGACGGATAAGAACAATTCGGTCCAGTAAGTCTCCCCCTTGTTGAATATCGACCAAAGCGATCAGAGCATAGCCCAGTTCAAGTTCCATATGATCAATATTTAAAAGGTTTAGAACATTTTCCGGTTTCTTGCTCTCTTCGATCTCCGACTCCCGTGCCGCAGCTGATTCCTCCACACCCGACACCTTGGAGTTTTTCCAGAGCATCACGCCTGCGCCGATTAAAACAACAGCTACGATTAACATCGGTAACGGCGGCAACCCAAGAATGGCCAACATGATCAATACTCCGGCTGAGATGAACATTGCCTTCGGATTTCGAAACAATTGTTTGCCCAAATCATTCCCTAAATTGTTTTCCGAAGCTGCCCGAGTGACAACCAGACCTGTTGCGGTTGAGATCAGGAGCGCCGGGATCTGGGAAACGAGCCCTTCCCCGATGGTCAGCAAGGTATATTTATGGAGGGCTTCAAGCAAAGGAATCCCTTGCATAGTGACCCCAATAATAAAACCGCCGATAATATTAATAAACAAAATGATAATTGCGGCGATAGCATCCCCTTTGATAAACTTTGTGGAACCATCCATCGCACCGTAGAAATCCGCTTCCTGCTGAATCGCTGTACGACGATCTCGAGCCTGTTGTTCGGTTATCATTCCAGCATTAAGGTCTGCATCAATGGACATTTGCTTTCCCGGCATGGCATCCAGGGTAAAACGCGCAGCCACTTCCGAAACACGCTCTGCGCCTTTAGTGATCACGATAAATTGAATAAGTACCAAGATAATAAATATAATAAAACCTACAACTGGATTTCCGCGAATGACAAATGTTCCAAACTGCTGAATGACCTGTCCTGCACTGCCGTCAAGAAGAATAAGACGGGTAGCCGAAATGTTCAAAGACAAACGGAACAACGTCAAAGTAAGCAAAAGGGAAGGAAGGGCGGAAAATTCCAAGGGTTCTTTTGCAAAAACTGCCAGCATCAAAGTTAGAACCGAGGCCGAAATATTCAAGGTAATTAATATATCCAGAAATCCTGCGGGCAATGGAACAACCATCATGACCACAATGCCTACCATTCCCATTGCTGCCAAAACATCTGTATTATCCAGTAATCGACGTTTCAACGATATGGCCATGAGTGTTCCTCCTTTCTGAGTCAGTTTCTTGGCACGGTCGCACACGTTTCATCGCTATTCGCTTGTCGCTAAGGCTAAAACGCATAACCTCTGGGCTTTATGAATGTAAACCAATGCGTTTCTTCCCGCCTTATCGCCTACGCTCATTGACGCGATTCCTCTCTCCGTGCTCCCTAAGCCAAGAAACTTCCTCTGGCTTGGGTCGCCGAGGGGATTGGAACGACCTTCTCTCTAGCCCGTCGCCCTCTTCTTCTTTAGCCTGTACACGAACGCCAAAACCTCGGCAACCGCTTTATATAGATCCTCTGGAATTCCTTGCCCGATTTCCACCTGAGCGTAGAGGGCACGTGCCAGCGGCTTATTTTCCATAATCACCAAGTCATATTC
>JBAQLX010000444.1:0-2704 GCA_049302315.1 Desulfosporosinus sp. | reverse complement strand
ACGAGTTTGATGTCCGAAGTGGACACCAGCTTCCAATAATTGTTTCATAGAAATTACTGCCATTCCTGTTAAACCAACTTTCTTTTGTTTTTTCCTCCGCAGGTTCATCTCAAAACGCCCCCTGCCTTCCGACAGGGAACTAACGCCTTAATCCCTCTGCGTGCTTTATTAAATCACACTGCCAATAGGTTAGCACATTCTTGAGGGCTTTGCAACGCAATGCCCACAAATAGCAGTATCCTAATCAATTAAACCAGCATAGCTCTCCAGATTAGAACGCAAATCGTACTTCTGGATGAAATTCTCCAAGTCACTCATGAGCTCGGGAAAGGGAAAATAGAATTCGCTCAGGTAATAAAGCTCACCTTCCGTACGGATCTGAGCAACTTCCTGCCCTTTTCCATCAAAATAGAAGGCCACCCGACGAATATCCTGCGGTTCCAGGATGTGTATACCAAGTAATGACCGAAAGACAATTTGCCGATCTTTGATTTGCACATGTTTACTCTTCCCGATAACCCATAAGAATAAAATTCCAAGTGCTGCTGTGACATAGATCCCTATGAGAACCCTTAGTTCTATGCTTGGCAGTTTACTAAAGAAATGCACACTACCTATAACAAGGGGATATAGGATTAGAAACATAACGGCAGGAACGATAAGCGGTCTCATTTGGTAAACATAATCATGTTCATCCATGAAATTGCCCTCCCGTAAACAGTTTATCCACTTCCGTAATTCTGACTTCCGGCTTCTGACCTCTGATCTCTGTTTTACTTTGCATGTTTGGTATGCTTATCCAATTCATCTATTAAATAATCATTAAGAATTCGAATATATGTACCTTTCATGCCCAACGATTTCGACTCAATCACACCGGCCGATTCAAATTTGCGCAGAGCATTAACAATAACGGAACGAGTTATCCCCACTCGATCGGCAATTTTACTGGCAACTAAAAGTCCTTCATCTCCATCCAATTCGGCAAAGATGTGTTCCACTGCTTCAAGCTCAGAATAGGTCAGAGTTCCTACGGCGATTTGGACAGCCACCTTTTTGCGAGCTTCTTCTTCTGCTCGTTCCGCCTTAATCCGTAAAATTTCCATGCCCACAACCGTTGCCCCGTATTCGGCAAGAACCAGATCTTCCTCTCGAAATTCTTCATCATACTTCGCTAACACGAGCGTCCCCAGCCGTTCGCCTCCGCCTAATATAGGAACGACAGTTGTAAGCTTATTCTTAAAATGACACGGTTCATTACAATTAAAGACACAGCCATTAGCAATCTGCGCGATGTTGGTTTTTGTCTCGCTAATATTCTTCAGACCTTCATTATAACTTTCAGGGAAACGCTCGCAATGAATGACGACGTCTTCCAAGGTTTCACAAATAAAATCGTTCATAAAACTATAACCCAGGATCTTTCCTCGTCGGCCAAGAATATAAATGTTGGCAAGCACCTCTTGCCCAAGAACCTTAGCTATATCCACACAAGTAACCGGATGCTCAGGATGACGTTGAATCAATTTATTAACAGATCTGGTTTTTTCTAATAACGTTGTCTTCATAGTTTAATTCTCCCTTAAAAGTTACTTGCCTATGATGAGTTGATCATTTATCTACAGAATATAGCGCGCTAAATCTTGATTTTGGACAACATTGCGCAAACGCTGTTGAACATATTCCCGATTAATGGTCACTGTGTAGTCTCCAGGCAGTTCGGAGGCTTCGAAAGACAATTCCTCAAGTACTTTTTCTACAATCGTGTGGAGTCGTCTAGCCCCAATATTTTCTGTGCTGGAATTGACTTGGTAGGCAACCTCTGCTAATTCATCAATAGCATTCTCGGTAAAATCCACCATTATCCCTTCCGCTCCCAATACTGCGCTGTACTGTTTAATCAACGACGATTGAGGTTCCGTTAGAATACGTTTGAAATCGGCCACGCTTAACGATTCAAGTTCCACCCGAATAGGGAATCTTCCCTGAAGTTCCGGAATAAGATCAGACGGCTTGTTAATATGGAAAGCTCCCGCAGCAATAAACAGGATGTGATCTGTCTTAACTGGGCCATACTTCGTTACGACGGTAGATCCTTCCACAATCGGGAGAATATCACGTTGGACTCCTCCCCGGGAAACGTCCGGACCACCCGCGCCTTCGCGTCCCGCGATTTTATCGATTTCGTCCAGGAAAACGATCCCCTCATCCTCTGTTCGACAAATGGCATCTTGAACCGCTTCATCCTGGTCAATTAAATTCTGAGTTTCTTCATGAATCAAGATCTTGCGTGCTTCGCGCACCGTTACTTTTCTCTTCTTGTGCCGCTTGGGGAGCATCCCTGACATCATATCCTGAATATTCAAGCCCATTTCCATCATGTTATTGTTACCCAGCATATCGGAAAGCGGCGTAGTTTCTTCAACCGTAATTTCAATAACCTGCTCTTCAAGATCCCCACGCTGCAAACGGTCAGCTACTAATTTACGTTCTTTCTCCATTTCAGGAGTCACGTCAATCTTCTTTTCTGGATCCGGGGTTTGACCAAACAGCATCTGAAAGGGGTTGCCAGATGTGCTCTCTGAGCGTTTTTCCGGAACTAACAGCTCGATCAAGCGTTTCTCGGCCTTGATTGCTGCCTGGACTTGCACCTTATCGGCGCGCTCCACCTTCACCATCCGTAAAGCTATCTCGACTAAGTCAC
>JBAQLX010000443.1:0-1847 GCA_049302315.1 Desulfosporosinus sp. | reverse complement strand
CAGTTCAAGCAAAACACTTAAGTCTCCATTACAAATGCCGAGAAGGTTCTGTACAGCTTGGGGCTGATCAAGCATATCAAGAATCGCCTGTTCTTGAGGGTTAATCATACAACCCAACTCCTCCTGTTTTTTCGTTACCCGAGGTTGGTTTACTAGTTCATTAGGTGAAGGCCACTTTACTTCAATACCGTCATTGTCTATCAATTGCTGAGGCTCTATATAAACCTCTGCTCCACTCGAAAGCAAACGATTCGAACCAACGCTTTCCGGACTATAGATACTATTAGGGACTGCAAGCACCTTTCGTTTATACTCCATAGCATACTTTGCCGTAATCAGCGCCCCACTCCGACCAGCGGCCTCGACGACCAATAGCTTATCTACCCAAGCAGCCAACAACTTATTCCGATGCGGGAAATATTCCTGACGTGGACGCGTACCAGGAGGATATGAAGAAAAAACAGCCCCATTCTCAATAATTTCCTCCATTAACTTTTGATGTTCCGGAGGGTAGCAGATATCTACCCCATTCGCCATAAAGGCTATTGTATATCCACCTGCCTTGAGGCAAGCTGTATGAGCATAGCTATCAATCCCCTTCGCCATCCCGCTGACCACCGTAATTCCTGCCTGACCTAGAAAAGTGGCTGCTTCAGCAGCCACTTCCTTTCCATAGGAAGTGCAGCGCCGACTTCCGACAATTCCAATACAAGACGTCGGGACACGTAAATTCCCACGATAGTAAAGGACCGCAGGTAGACTCGAAAACCTATTTACATAGGAAGGAAAATATGGATCATCATAGGTTAAAAGATCAATTTGGCACCTTTGCATGTGCTCTTGTACCCTTTTAGCAGTATCTAAAGAACGCTGACTTAATAACGTCTCAATGAGTCCCGACCTAATGCCCTGAAGACTTAGCATTTTCTCGCGCGTGGCCTGATAGACTGCCCTCGGCGAACCCAATCCGTTCACAAGCTTTCTTGAAGTTGCTGGTCCTATTCCTTTAAGATGACTTAGCCAGAGCCAATAAATCTCCACCGTAACCTCCTAGGTACTCTTTAGACCACCAGCATCCCACTTCGATCCTTATCTATGTCCCGACTCATAAGAGCGACACTCACATCCTTTTTACGAATAACCTCTGACTCCTCAAGATCAGCGAACGTTCTCGCAATCTTAAGAAACTTATTATACGTCCTTGCGCTATAATGAAACTTTTCGAAGGCGAGACTTAAAAGCTTGGTGCTGTCCGAATCGAGCTGACAACATTCTTTGATCATCCCCTCACTCATCTGCGCATTCGAGTTAACATTAGGGACCCCACCAAACCGCTTTTGTTGAATACGCCTTGCCCTCTGAACTCGCTCCCGAAGTTCAGCCGAGCTTCGCCCTTTCTCCTGGGCAGATAGATTGAAGAAATCCACCGGTTGAACATATTTATGGACCTCGATCCGATCCAAGATCGGGCCAGAAAGTTTCTGTCTATACTTCAGAACCTCATAATCGGTGCATCGACACCGTGATTGCCCATGATGCCCACAGGGACATGGATTCATGGCGGCAACCAGCATAAAATTAGCTGGAAATGTCCCCGTGCTGTTAACCCGTGAAACGGTAACTACCTTATCTTCCATCGGCTGGCGAAGAGCATCTAAACTCTTCTTGTCAAACTCCGCAATCTCATCGAGAAAAAGGATTCCATTATGAGCCAAAGATATTTCTCCTGGAACGACGGGGCTTCCCCCACCCACGAGTGAATTCATCGAAGCATTATGATGCGGCGACCTAAAGGGACGTTCTGTTATCAAACTCCCTCGTTCACGTAAATATCCAGTAACACTATA
>JBAQLX010000442.1:0-3762 GCA_049302315.1 Desulfosporosinus sp. | reverse complement strand
GATTAGCTGATGTCGAATCCAATTGTTCCCGAAGTGCTGTCATCCGATTCGTGCGTGCTCCAAGGTCTGAACGCCGGTTTATAACATTATCAATATTTGCATCAATACTTCCCAAGGCATTATTAATACCGGTTGCATCATTGGTCTTCAAGGCTGTACTTAAATTACTCAAGGTAGCAAATATACCTGTAGCAGGGTCGCCGAACAAGGTTTGTCCATTGACAGAAATAGAGAGGTTCAAATTGTTTCCCACCTCAAATTTAACCTCTTGATCATTGGCCAGCGACACGCTGCCATTCGAGGTTATCAGTTCCTGATCCGTTGCCGTGCCCGAGAAAATGTATTTTGAGCCTACTTGCGTGTTGGCTATCATTTTGAGTTGATCTGAAATCTGATCCACTTCAGAGGCAATGGCGTTTCTATCAGCTGTGGCTAAGGTCCCATTTGCCCCTTGAACCGTAAGCTCCCTTACTCGTTGCAGCATCGAGGTCATATCCCCAAGGGTGCTATCCGTCGTATTCATATAGTTCAACGCCTCGTCGGCATTGTTCTTCCACTGCTCGACGCTGGAAATATTGCTCTTCAAACGCATAACATTTTGAATCCCAACGGGATCGTCTGAAGGACGGGTTATTCGAAGACCAGACGACAGCTGGTTTTGCAACTGATCCATTTTGCTCTGCGCTGTTTCCAGATTGCGTAACAAGTTTTGACTTAACATGTTATTGGTAATCCTCATAAATTTTCACCCCTATCTCGTCATGCCCATCCTATTAATAATCGTATCCAACATATCATCCATCATGGTTACCATCCGGGCAGCTGCCGAATAGCTTTTCTGAAACTTGACCAGGTTGGTCATTTCCTCATCCAGCGATACCCCGATGAAAGACTCCCTTTGATTCGTTACATTGGCGACCAAGATATCTTCTCCCGCTTTCATTCGGTTAGCCTGCTGCACATCCACACCCATCATAGCGACATTCGCCCCGTAATAATCCCCTAAAGAAGAGGCTGAAACAGGATTCTGTCCCGTTGCGCCAAATTTACCTGCGGCAATGAGACTCTTCAGGGCATCCCAACCGGTCGATAACGAGGAAATTCCTTGCGCAATGCTCCCATCCCCAACGGTAACCAGCTTGTTGCCGCCGGAGTCAAGCACATGAGTGGCAGGATTTGTCGAAGTGTCCAAGGGAATCGTTCCTGTGGCAATTCTATTGACATCCAGCTCTATGACAGAATTGAGGGTAATTGTTGCCGCCGTGACCACAGGCAGTCCCTGAGCATCCAGCACAGGGGAGTTGGAGCCATCCGTAAAAAAATTAATTCCCGCCAGGTCCTCCGCGGTTAACCCCTGCCCAGTTTGATGAAGCGCATTGACAGCGCTGGCAATTCCTTGAGCTAATGTATCCAACTGTGCTCTAAACCTGGGAAGGTCCTGATCTCGTAATTCAATACTTGCCGCTAATGCTCCAAGTTTTGTCCCTAAATCAACATCCGTAGGATTCGCAGGATTAGGATCGTCACTCCATACCACACGGGAAAAACCCCCTGCATTTTGGGAAGGAGGGTCCTCCAAGAGGCGAACCATGCTGTCGTCCGCCAAGGTATTATTCACTGAATTCTCATTACCGATGATCACCTTAAAACTATTGACATTCCTATCCGTGAAATTCGGGTCCTTGGTTTCAACGACTCTGACGCTGACCAGCTTCGAAAGGTCGTCCACTAGGGCGTCCCTCTTATCCCGCAAATCATTGGGGTTATCTCCAGAAACTTCGGCTCGCTTAATCTGATCATTTAAATCTTTAATTTGCTGACCATAGACATTGATCTGATGAATCTGTACTTTTATCGTTGCTTCCATGTTGTCGGTCATATTGCTGATCTGCTGGGCAGTATTCTGGAAGCTGCCGGTTAAGGTTTGAGCCCGCTCACGAACGACCGAGCGTGCTCCCATATTCTCTGGATTCTTCGATAAATCACTCCAGGCAGTCCAAAACTGATTCATGTCATTACTTAGACTGTTGTCCGAAGGTTCATTAAACATTCCTTCAACTTTTGACAAACCGTCCTGTTTTCCTGCCCAGTATTGCTGCTTTGACGTCTCCCAGCGAAACTGACGATCCACAAAATCATCCCGAGCCCGAGTAACCGTATCTAATGTTACTCCCGTGCCCAAGCTCAAGCTTCTCCCAGATGCTGGTATCGACTGCGGTGTTGTCGCCGTCAAATTAGCAATTTGCCTTGTATACCCTTGGGTATTGGCATTGGCTATATTATGCCCGGTAATATTTAAAGCGTTTTGCTGGGATTCCAGCGCTCTGCGCGAAAGCTCCAAGCCAAAAAAAGTGGAATTCATGAATCATATCCTCCGATCCAAAAGATGCAGCTTTCCGCTTCCTTCATTCTCTTTATGTTGTGGATGCGTATAGGTATTTTTTTCCTGGTGTGTTAACATCCCTACGGTAAAGTCGACGACTTTCATGGCCTGCTGCAAAAGTTGAGTGTTGATCTCATGAATCTCTTGTAACTGTCCAACAACCCGGTCCAGATCGAGACGCACTCCCTCCAGGACTGGGAAAAGTTCAGCAAGTTCTGCTAAAGTCAGATCTTCCGGCGCTTTGCCGAGATCCCTGCCGATCTGTTCAGCCCACAGCTGGCGTTCTTTCTCCAAGCGACTTACACCCAGTAAAAGTGATTCTTGCCGAGCCGTGATTAATTCGATCTCCTGGAGATTGTTCCTAATTAAGGCTTTTTGTTTTTCTCGTTCCAGTTCATATAATTCCTCATAGAGTGTCACTTGTCGTTTTAGGTTTTCGTTTAAATTCTGAAGTACTTCAGACACAAAATTTTCCCCCTCGTTTATGGGCTCTTATAATTCAGGCGAAAATAATTTTTCCGCAATTTTCTGTCCATCAACTTTAAATTCCCCACGTTCAATCTGTTCAACGAGGGTCCGTACTCGTTCCTCACGCACGGAAGGACTCTCTTTAACTTTCTGAAGTAAGACCTGATACACTTGCGCTTTGTCCGAAACGGCCACTTTATCCGCTTCGGAAAGCGGCGTCTTCTTCCGGGTTTGGATGCGATTGGTTGCTAGCACGCTCCCAATTGGGGACATGGATGTTCCATCGATTTTCATATAGCTCACTCCAAAATACATATTCCCACTCTCTATATCGGAGATAACCCCGCAAAACTAAAGCGAATAAATTACTTATTTCATTTACCACGGCGAGAATTCTATTTGTGACCTCATCCCCTTCCAGTTTCATCATATACTTGGAAGAATTAGCATAATGAAGTATGTCGGATTTGCAATAAAATTGAAATTACTGCTGTTTCACTGAATTATCTGTATTTAAATCCAGACAGCCTAAAAGTCTGGTTTTTTGTTAAAAATAACCCTTGCAATACATCAAATATGATGTATAATGAGATTAGGGCTAAAACATCAAACATGATGTATGATTTTCAAAACAAGGGGCCAAAATATGAATGTTTACCGATTCACCACGATGGGAGGAAAAGACTTAATCGCTGATTACTTAAAGAGCCTTCCAAAGGATGAACAAGCAGAAGGTCAACTTATTATGACGGAACTGGAACAAAAGGGATTTGATTATTTAAAAGAGACCCTCGATACACGTCAGATTGAAAAAAAGCTCTGGGAAATAAAATTTCCCAGGAAGAACCGATTTTTTTATATCATTTCCGATGCAGATAATTTCTATATCGTCCATGCCTGCCGAAAACAAA
>JBAQLX010000441.1:0-2141 GCA_049302315.1 Desulfosporosinus sp. | reverse complement strand
TCCTTGACGTGGGAATACACGGTAAATACTACGCTTCGAATCCAATAATCGTACTCTGTCACAAGACCGTCACTAGTAGCCACGTTGAGATAATATTCCCCTTCCACCAGATTCAATTTATCTATCTTAGCGCGAACGATAAATTCATCACCTAGTTGCTCAACATTCACCGGATACCTGTCAATGAAGGTATTAGTCCCATAGCACCAAATATCATCATTACGATAAATGGCAATGCCAAAAACCAAACTTGATACAGGCCTGTTCCGGCGACAGCACATCTCTATAATACATGGCTCACCACACTCGAATGTAAATCTGGGCTGTCCTGAACTGCCCAATAAGACCGCTTCTGTGATCTCCACAGTTCTGTCACCCCTGTGGTTAATCTGATCTGTCAATTGAGCAGAGGCAGGTCTACTCTCACCAATTTCCAAGTTATCCCCAACATCAGTTGATATCGAAACTGCTTGACAACGCTCCATCTGTTGACGATTTTCCGACTCTAACCTCAGGTTCTCCTGGTCAAACATCGCCGCCCGATAGTCACCTATAACCTCTGCCGCAAGCCCTTGTCGAACCAATAAACCTTCATGAAGCCAGGCAAGTTCATCGCAAAGCATTTCCAATTGACTCAAACTGTGCGACACTATGACAATGGTCGTACCTTGGCTTTTAAAAGATTTCAGTTTGTTTATACATTTTTTTTGAAAACTTTCATCCCCCACAGCCAGAATCTCATCAATCAACAAAACATCAGGTTTGACGTTAATGGCAACTGAAAAGGCAAGCCGCATATACATTCCTGATGAATAGGTTCTCACCGGACTGTCGATAAACTCCTCCAGCTCAGAGAAACTGATGATCTCGTCTAGCTTCCGATCTATTTCCTTCTTCGTCAAGCCAAAGATAGCCGCATTCATATAGATATTCTCCGACCCACTGAAATCCGGGTGAAAACCAGCTCCCAATTCGAGTAAGCTAGAAATCTTACCTCTAACCAGAATACTTCCTTTATCCGGATACATGATCCGAGTCATTAGCTTGAATAGAGTACTCTTGCCAGACCCATTCTGACCGATGAGACCCAACGTTTTACCTTTTTCTACCTTGAGATTAACACCCTTTAGAACCCAGAGATCGTCGAATTTGCTTCGGTGGCTAAAGAGAACTCTTTCCTTCAGGGTTGGTGCCCTGTCATGAAAAAGCCGGAACTTCTTCCAGATATCCCAAACCTCAATCGCATATTCCATTAATTTTACTCCTAAACTTGTTCTGCAAAGCCTTTAGATAGGTGCTTAAATACTAGATAGCCAAAAATAAGAACAACAAATGCCATAAGTGTGAAAATCCCCAAGCCTGGGAAATATGGAAATACTCCATGATACAAGATTTCCCTGTACGCTTCCATTAGTGTTACCATCGGATTAAGAAAAAGATAATTCAAATAGTTTGCTGGCACCATATCCAAGGGATATACAATTGGCGTTAAATAAAACCACGCCATCACAACTATACCCCAAATATGTTCAACATCCCGAAAGTAGACGTTAACCGCAGCCAAGACTAGGCTCACACCTAATGTGAAAACGAACTGTATCCCCATAACTAGTGGTAATGCGAGAACGCTCCAGGTCAGAGGTATCTGAAAGAGAAGTAATGCTATAAAAGCTACGAGAAAACTTAAACCCAAATTCACGAGTCCCGAGGTAACTGATGCGAGCGGTAAGATTTCTCTAGGAAAATATACTTTTTTGATAATGTTACTATTGCTGACGATCAGATTGGCTGCTTCTTGGGTTGTACTTGCAAAGAAAATCCACGGTAATAATACAACAAATAGAAACATCGGATAATGCTCCACATTCATGCGCATGATCGTAGAAAATACAAGCGAATAGACAACTAACTGCAGCAGTGGATTAATAAACGTCCAGAAAAAGCCAAAAAACGAAGCCTTATAACGTGTGCGCAGATTGCGTTTCACCATATTTTTGTACATTTCTCGGTAAGTATAAATTTCACGGAAAACAGCAGCCATCAGGCGGATTCCCCGTTTCTCTCTTGCCCTACATCATGACTCACTCGCACCAAATCTCCCTCCATCATTATACCCACCAATTCCTCAAATCCTACAGCCC
>JBAQLX010000440.1:0-1750 GCA_049302315.1 Desulfosporosinus sp. | reverse complement strand
TAAATTAGGTATGGATCATTACGAATTCAGATCCTGGACTGCATGGCATCGCCACATGCTTTCGGTGTTTATAGCAAGCGCCTTTCTCCTGGAAGTAAGATTGCTTGTGACGGATAAAAAAAAACTCCCATCTTAACTCTTCCCATGGCTCAACTACTCGTTTTTTCAGTCCTGTCGGGTAATGAAAGTGTGATCATGAAGACCCTTAAAAAGCTGGATTATCACCTCCGCCGTAACTATTGTGCGTATAAGTCACATAGCTTGAAGAAATTAGAAGGTTTTCTTACTGGTTAAAATTATTTCACGCTGTAGTGTTATTGAAGAACTAAAACGAACTTCGACTTTCCGTCGGGACATCTTCGATTAAAAGTATATGGGAGTTTAATAAAATATATTTCACCCCTAAGAAGCTTTGCCATCGCACTTTCTACCTATATCCCTTGATCGTTTTATGTGTTTCTTCTTCTAAATCTTAAAAAGCTAATTGTATTTTTGCACTTTGATCTTTGTTGCTTGGTGTCGTAAATCCGTTCTCTGTTTTCTAAATCCGGCTCGTTGTTTTAAGTTGTCTGTCTTAGAGGTTTTATAGATAGTTCTTGCAAAGTAGATAACATATCTTCCCCTCCAGACTAGCTTTATCTTCTTCATTGTCCATATCTTACCAGCTTCCGAATAGTTGTTCAATATATTATGCCCAATTTTTCCAATTCAGAAGGTGATAATGACATGGCTGTAGAATAATGTAAGAAAATGTTAGCTAACGGAGGTTATGCTCAAGGTAGCGCCGTCCATGGCGCTGTCCTAGTCTGGGGGCACGATACGTCGTAGAACAGGCTTCAATTTCTTAATTAGCTTACATTCCAGCATAAAAGCCTCAAATTCGGTATCGGTAAGGATATAATCAAAATCCTTTAAATTACCGCCAACTGCAGCTTCAGGAGAATCATGACCGATTGCCGCGCCTCTGGTTGCGCCGCTGAATCGCCCATCGGTAATCAGGGCGGACAAATACTCGAGATAAGTCTGTCCATTTTTAATAGATTCTGAACTAAAAACAGGTAAATGGTTGTAAGATAGCGAAGTATTACAACAAATTCTTCCAAATGAAGTGTATGAATGAGTTTCGACAAAGAAAATAGACAAATCCGCCAATTTTAAGGGTGATCTGGATATTTGAATTCCCATAGAACGTTGTGGCGGCATCATTTAACGAAATTGTATATGAAATTAAGTATGAGGTAAGTTATGAAATCAAGGGCATCTTGCTCAATTTCAGATACAATTGTACTCGGCGGAACATGCTAACGGACTGTCATTTTTTGTCGTTCCGCGTAGGTTCCCGGACCCTTTGCGCAGGACCCTTTACGAAACGACAAGTTTCGCCGAATATTGTCAGGTGATAAACGAGAAAGCGGAACGCTGATCAAGTTAATTCTATCAACCTCAACCGGCGTTTCCTTTTATTTTTCCTCAATCACTATTTCCGACATATTATGCAGTATTCGTATAGTATAATTATACGGATTGATACAAAAAAAATGAGAGAGGGAGATATCATGAGAATACTTAAAAATAGTAAAGCTAATACATTTCTTGTCATTATAATGATGATGGCTATTCTATTGTGTTGCAGCAGTCAATTACAAGCAGCCTAGGACGGGGATTATACGTACATTGTAACAGCTGGCAATGCCCAAATTACGGGGTATTCAGGGACTGGAGGAGTTGTGACAATACCCAGTACATTAGG
>JBAQLX010000439.1:0-14752 GCA_049302315.1 Desulfosporosinus sp. | reverse complement strand
GAAATGAAGGCTGCCGGATACTTGGTATAGCCTAAAACTACAAAGAACCGTTGGGCGAACGGGAATAGCTTGGTAATTATATCGACATAAGTCGGTACGTCCCAAGAAGCCCCCACCTCTTAGGTGGCGGGAGTACGTCACAAGGTTAATATAGCAATGTAAAAAACAGGGTAAACTTTATAATAAATTCCAAATGTGATTAAGCTTTCTTTCACATAAAATTATGTTATAATGTAAGCGGCGTGTTTCTGCCCTTAATAACCCGTCTGTGCATGGTAAAAAGGCATTAAGGGGTAGTCATATAAACACCGGATATCAACATGTATATTATTAAAGAGAGGAGGGATATGTAAATGGATTATCAGGAGATTCTCGCTAACTATGCAAATGTGCCCGGAGGGATGATCGAGGCTTTTCATGCCATTCAGGAAAAGCTCAATTATTTACCCGAGGAAGCCATCCTGGAGGCAGCTAGCGTTTTTAACAAACCGGTGGCCCAGGCTTATGGTGTAGCAACATTTTACTCCATGTTTTCAGTTAAGCCCCGTGGTAAAAATGTGATCAGGATCTGTGAAAGCGCGCCCTGTCACGTTGCCGGCGCCGCCGAGGTGGTTGCTGCTCTGGAAAAAGAACTGGGAATCAGCGTGGGCGGCAGTACCGCCGACGGTCTTTTCACCCTTGAATTTACCGAATGTGTGGGTCAGTGCCAGGGTACTCCCGTTATAACGATCAACGGCAAACCATATGTGGATGTGTCTCCGGCCAGGATTCCCGGAATACTAGCTGAATGCAAATAAGGAAATAGATTGTGCAATTAGAAACAAACACCTGATTTATCAGGAAAGGAGGACATAGAGATGGCCGAGGAAATGCGCATTGTACTGCGTAATTACGGGAAAATTGATCCACAAAAGATAGACGATTATCTTGCTGCAGGTGGTTACAATTCACTGAACAAGGCCCGCGCTATGAGTAACGTTGACCTTATTAATGAGATAAAAGCATCTAGGCTCAGAGGCCGGGGCGGAGCCGGTTTCAACTGTGGCATGAAGTTGAATTTTGCCTTCCAGGCTCAAGCCGACCAGAAATATGTTATATGTAATGCAGATGAAGGTGAACCTGGTACCTATAAAGACAGGATAATTATGGAAAACGATCCGCATACCGTTTTGGAAGGTATGGCGATTTGCGGCTATGCAATCGGAGCAACCCAAGGTTTTATTTACTGTCGAGGCGAATATCCCTCAGTTGCGGAAACCTTGAAGCAAGCTATAGCTCAGGCCAAGGCAAAAGGGGTTCTGGGAGATTTTTCGATTGAAGTCCGCCTCGGAGCGGGAGCTTATGTCTGTGGTGAAGAATCCGCCCTGATCGAATCAATCGAGGGCAACCGGGGTGAGCCCCGGATTAGACCGCCCTTCCCACCGGTCGTCGGACTGTGGGGCAAACCGACCATCGTGAACAATGTTGAGACATTTGCCAATATACCGGTAATCCTCGAGAAGGGTTCCGCCTGGTTCGCCGCGATTGGCGCGCCTTCCTATCCAGGCACCAAAGTAGTTACCCTCACCGGCGATGTGCAGAATAAAACTTTCTTTGAAGTTCCTACCGATACGACGATTAAAGAAGTTATTTTTCAATTCGGCGGCGGCATTGCGGTCGGCAAGGAATTCAAAGCTGTGCAAATCGGAGGTACCTCCGGGGCCTTTATCCCTGCTTCCCAACTGGACACCCAAATCAGCTTTGACGCCATGGTCGCTATTGGGGCAGTACTTGGCTCCGGAGCAGTATTTGTGCTCGATGCAAGCCGGGATCTGGTAGATGTAACTGCTCGGATCTCCAAATTCTTTGCCGATGAATCCTGTGGTAAATGCGCTCCTTGTCGAGAGGGTACCATGCGTATGTGTGATTTAATGGATAAAATTAATGACGGTAAAGGTGTACCCGCAGATCTGGCTCTGCTGGGTAAACTGGGTCGGGTAATGTCCTCTTCCAGTTTCTGTGGTTTGGGACAAGTTGCTCCCGCACCGGTACTGAGTACCATCAAACATTTTTCCGCCGATTATAACGCCAAGCTGATGTAGGAAGGAGTGAAAAAAATGCTAAACATTACTATTGACGGAATCAAAGTTTCCGTTCCTGATGGCTCAACCATCCTGCAGGCAGCTAAAGAGGTTGGTGTAAGTATTCCTACACTGTGCTATCACCCTGACCAGTCCGTAAAGGCTAATTGCAGGGTATGTGTATGTGAAGTCGAAGGCAGCAATCTTCTCCAGGCAGCCTGTTCACAGCCGGTCATGGAAGGAATGGTAATCAAGACCAGAACTCCCAAAGTTATCGAAGCCCGGAAAACGGTTTTGGAACTGATTCTGGCTAATCATCCCCAGGATTGCTTAAATTGTATCCGTAATGAAAATTGCGAATTACAAAGCCTGGCAGCCGAATACTGCATCCGGGATAACCCGTTTGAGCTGAAGGTTAGAGGACTCGGTAAAGACTTTTCTACCCCTGCCCTGTTCCGGGATCCTGATAAATGTATCCTCTGTCGGCGTTGTATAGAAGTCTGTTCCGTAATCCAGACCGTTAACGCCCTGGGTATCGGGAATCGCGGCAGTAACGCCATCGTAGTTCCCACTCTGGGTAAAGATTTGCTCGACAGCCCTTGTATCATGTGCGGTCAGTGCATCCATGCCTGCCCGGTAGGAGCCATCGGTGAAGTCGAAGAAATCGACAAATTGCTGGCGGCTATTGCCGATCCGGATACTGTCGTTGTTACCCAGATTGCTCCGGCCGTGCGCGAAGCGTTAGGCGAAGAAATTGGGATGAATACCGGTGATCTGCCCATGCAAGTCTTCGTGGCCGGTCTGAAGCAGATTGGTTTCGACCATGTTCTGCATACCAACTTCACCGCTGACCTGACAATCCTGGAAGAAGGCAACGAACTCCTGAGCCGCCTGAAAAATGGAGGCGTTCTTCCCATGTTCACCTCCTGCAGTCCTGGCTGGATAAACTTCTGTGAAACTTTCTATCCCGACCTGCTGGACAACCTGTCTACCTGTAAATCGCCCCAGCAGATGTTCGGTTCCTTGGCTAAGACCTACTGGGCGGACAAAATGGGAATTCCCGCGCAGAAAATCTTCTCGGTATCCATTATGCCCTGCGTAGCTAAGAAGTTCGAGGCTGCGCGTCCGGAAATGAACAGCAGTGGTTTCCGGGATGTTGACATCGTGCTGACCACCCGTGAAGTAGGCCGCCTGTTCCGGATGAGCGGAATTGACTTTACGAAGCTGGCGCCCGCTCCCTTCTCCCCTTGGATGGGCGAATATACCGGCGCTGCCGTCATCTTCGGAGCCACCGGCGGAGTTATGGAAGCTGCCCTGCGGACAGTTTATGAAGTAGTAATGGAAGAAACTCTTCCGGACGTTAACTTTACCGTAACCCGTGGTTTTGAAGGAATTAAGGAAGCTGCGGTTGACCTTAAAGGGACGGTGGTTAAAGTAGCTATCGCGCATGGTCTTGGCAATGCGCGAAAACTCATGGATCAGGTCAGAAGCGGCGAATCCCCCTATCATTTTATTGAAATCATGGCCTGCCCGGGTGGCTGCGTTGGCGGCGGCGGACAACCGATAACCAAAGCCAATGCCAAACGGATCGAGCGGATTGATGCTATCTATGTCGAAGACGCGGCAATGGAGGTCAGGAAGTCACATTTGAATACAGAAGTAACCAAGCTTTATGAAGACTTCTTGAAAGAACCTCTGGGACACAAATCCCACGAGCTGCTGCATACGCACTACCACGCTAAGAACAAAAAGTTCCTGTAAGCAATGTTTAAGGTTTGCAGAAAGGCCTTTGCGGCTGATCGGCAAGCGCTCTAACTAATAAATTTAACCCTGAGAACAAGGTTATCGCTGAGTTAAAGGGGTCATCATATTGATACGGTGATATGTTTGACCGCTTACTCTGTGTTTATTCAGGGTAAGCGTTTTTATTTTGGGTGACAGGTTCAAGACTGTGTTTGTGTAACTCAGCAATCCAAATGGCTTATTAGCGCTTGGTGCGGATAGAGCGACACTAATAAGGATAAGGTCAGAAATGAAAGGTAGGTTTTAAGGATGACAGAAAAGCGTTTGGGAGTTATCGGGATCGTAATTGAAGATCGTCAGGTGGTGGCTAGGGTTAATCAGATTTTAAGCGAGCATGCCGACCTGATTATCGGACGCATGGGTCTGCCCCATCAAACCCGGGAAGTATCCGTCATATCTCTGATTGTTGATGGCAGCACTGATCAGGTCGGTTCCCTAACCGGGAAATTGGGCAACCTTCCGAAAGTTACCGTAAAGAGCGCGCTCACCAAAATTATGGAAAGATAAAAATAACCTCAAGAATTGGAAACCCCGATCAGGCAAGGATTAACCCAAAATTGGAGGGCTGACGATGCAAGAGTATGTGGCGAAGGATTTCATTATTGATGAAGAAATTAAGATTGCGCTGGAAGAAGGACGGAGTAGGGCTAAGGACAAAGAACATGTCAGGGTGATTCTGGAAAAGGCCAAGACTTGCCAAGGCTTGACGCATAGAGAAGCGGCAGTGCTGTTAAATATTGAAGATAAAAACGTTTTGACGGAGATGTTTCAGACGGCCAAAGAGATTAAGGAAAAAATATATGGCAAGAGAATCGTTTTATTCGCACCGCTTTATATCAGTAATTATTGTGTCAATAATTGTGTCTATTGTGGATATCAGGCCTGTAATGAGAGTCTAAAGAGAAGTAAACTGACGATGGAACAATTGGCAGCGGAAGTGAAAATCCTGGAATCGTTAGGGCACAAACGGATTGTGATCGAGGCAGGAGAAGACCCGGTAAATTGCTCCCTGGATTATGTGCTGGAGTGCATCAGGAAGATCTACGCCTTGAAGTTTGATAATGGAAGTATCAGACGAATCAATATCAATGTCGCCGCGACGACCATTGAAGACTATAAACGCTTAAAAGATGCTGAAATTGGTACGTATACTCTATTCCAGGAGACCTATAATCAGGAAATGTATGAAAAAATGCACCCCACGGGTCCCAAACATAATTACAACTGGCATACTACGGCGATGGACAGAGCAATGGAAGCGGGAATTGGCGATGTTGGGATTGGCGTATTATATGGTTTATATGACCACAAATACGATACTGTAGCTATGCTTATGCATGCTGAACATCTGGAGGAAGCCTTCGGCGTTGGGCCGCATACAATTTCGGTTCCCAGACTGAGAGCTGCCGAGGGAGTGAACCTTCACGAGCTGCCTTACCTTGTTGCGGACGATCAATTCAAGAAATTAGTTGCGGTTTTGAGATTAGCTGTTCCTTATACCGGAATGCTCTTATCCACAAGAGAAGAACCAAATTTCAGGGCGGAAGTACTGGCCCTGGGAATTTCACAGTTCAGTGCGGGTTCCTGCACCGGAGTTGGTGGCTACTCAGAGGAACATGGCGTAAATGAATCAGAGAGAAAACCCCAATTCGAAGTTTCCGATCATCGTCCGCCGCTGGAAGTTATTAAAAGTTTGTGTACAAGTGGTTATTTACCAAGCTATTGTACGGCCTGCTATCGGGAAGGAAGAACCGGGGACAGGTTTATGGCTTTGGCTAAGTCGGGACAAATACACAATGTTTGTCAACCGAATGCCTTGCTGACCTTTCAGGAATTCCTTCTGGATTACGCTGATGACGAGCTAAAAGAATTAGGCCAAAAAGTCATTACAAAGGGTCTCCGGGAGATTCCTAAAGAGGCAGCTAGAAATGCGGTCATAGAAAAACTTAAGAGGGTCGAAGCCGGAGAGAGAGATTTAAGGTTCTAAATTCGCGGCATTTTTGATGGGCATAATGAGTTTATGAGTTTGCGTCAGGGGGGATAAAGTGAACTTCAGAATGGAAAAGGATCAGCTCGGTGAACGGAAAATTCCGGAAACCAACTATTATGGGATAAACACAACAAGGGCCCAGGAAAACTTTAATTTAGGGCCGAAAACTGTCAATCTGAAGCTGATCTCTGAAATTGCTTTGATTAAAAAAGCGGCGGCCATGGTGAATAAAGAATTAAAGCAACTGACGGAGGATAAAGCTAAGGCAATCATTCGAGCAAGTGAGGAAGTTATAGCAGGAAATTATGATCACGAATTCGTGGTCAGCGCCTTTCAAGGGGGAGCGGGCACCTCAACTAATATGAATGTCAATGAGGTTATTGCCAACAGAGCGATCGAGATCTTAGGCGGGACAAAAGGCGACTATGCAGTAGTACACCCTTTGAATGATGTTAACATGTCGCAATCAACCAATGATGTTTATCCGACAGCCCTGAGGATTGCCGCGATTCATCTGCTCAGAAAATTGAGTTCATCCCTTGCGCAGCTTCAGGAAGCGTTGCAGGGTAAGGAAAATGAATTCAGTGAGGCGCTTAAACTTGGCCGGACAGAGCTGATGGATGCGTTGCCTATGATGCTTGGCCAGGAATTCGGCGCTTATGCCAAAGCCATCGAAAGAGACCGCTGGAGAGTTTACAAGGCGGAAGAACGCTTGCGGCAGATTAATCTTGGAGGTACGGCCATCGGTACCGGAGTCAATGCTTCACTAAAATATATTTTTATGATCACCGATACCATTCAGGAGTTAACGGGCTTAGGTTTAGCCAGGTCCGATTATCCCATGGATATAACCCAAAATAATGACGTCTTTGTCGAAGTCTCCGGACTCTTAAAAGCCTGCGGCACGAACCTTTTAAAAATAGCTAATGATTTGAGATTGTTATCTTCGGGCCCTAAGGGGGGGTTCGGGGAAATAGAGCTCCCTCAGCTGCAGGCCGGTTCAACTATTATGCCGGGAAAGGTGAATCCGGTAATACCTGAGATGATCGGCCAAGTTGCCATGAGAGTCATGGCCAATGACTATGCTATTACGCTGGCCGCCTCGTCAGGACAGCTGGAACTCAACGCCTTTATGCCTCTCATCGCGGAGAGTTTGCTGGAATCACTGGAACTTCTGAATAATGGAGTAACGCTATTTAGAGAGAAGTGTATTGCGGGAATTATCCCCAATAAAGAAAAATGCCGAGAAAATCTGGAAAAGTCAGCGGTCCTGGCTGCTGCTTTAGTTCAGCATCTTGGGTATGATCAAGCCGCCCAAATAGCCAGAAAAGCCTTAAGAGAAGATAAAACAATCAGAGATGTATTGGAAAAAGAAAATGTTTTTCCGAGTTCCAGGATTGAGGAGATATTGAATCCATTTGAAGTCACAAAGCCAGGAATACCGGGAATGCCCGAAGTTCTTTAAAAATGATCTTGGGGAGGGACAGAGATGAGCTTAAATGAGACGCCAAGAGGCGGAAGAGTGCATTTGGCGTTATTGGGCAAGAGAAATGCGGGGAAATCCAGCGTGATCAATGCCATTACCGGACAGGAAACAGCTATCGTATCCGAAATAAAAGGGACAACAACCGACCCGGTGTTTAAAGCAATGGAGATTTTGCCCATAGGACCGTGTGTGCTCATCGATACTGCGGGCATAGACGACCTGGGAGAATTAGGAGAGCTTAGGAAAAAGAAGACCTTGGACGTTCTGGATATTACAGATGTAGCACTGCTAGTTGTAGATATCGAGGTAGGAATCAATGACGCTGATCGGTTTATTATTGATAAATTTAAGGAAAAGAAGAAACCGCTGATCGTGGTTTTAAATAAGCTGGATACTCTGGAAAACGAAAACGAAAACGCAAATAAAAATAAAGATGAAAACGAAAACAAACATGATAACAAACATAAAAAAATAGTAAATAGTCTCCAGGAAGAATTAAACAGCCTGGTCGTTGCTGTGTCAGCTCTTACGAAGCAGGGAATCAAAGAATTAAAGGATGCTATTATCTCGGTTATCCCGGAGGAGGAAGATAAGTTTAAAATTGTGGGGGATTTAATTAACCCTAGTGATTTTGTTGTGCTGGTTACGCCGATTGATAAAGCGGCGCCCAAGGGAAGACTAATTCTTCCGCAACAACAGACGATCAGGGACATCCTGGAAAGTGATGCCATGGCGATCGTAACTAAGGAATACGAGCTAAGAGAAACCTTGAGTAATCTAAGGAAAAAACCAAAGCTGGTAATCACCGATTCGCAAGTTTTTTTAAAAGTGGCTGCCGATACACCTAAGGATATTTTGATGACTTCATTTTCGATTCTCTTTGCCAGACAAAAGGGAGATTTAACAGAATTTATTCAAGGCGCCAAGGCGATCGCCAGGCTTCAGGATCGGGATAAGATTTTAATAGCAGAAGGGTGTACCCATCACAGACAAGCGGACGATATTGGCAGTGTGAAGATCCCAAGGTGGCTGCGTCAGAGAACCGGAAAGCAGCTAGAGTTTGAATTCTCCGCAGGGGCAACCTTTACGGAGGATATCAAGAAATATGCCCTGATAGTTCACTGTGGAGCCTGTATGCTGAACAGAACCGGCATGCTCAGCAGAATAGAACGTGCCAGAGAGCATAATGTGCCCATGGTCAACTACGGCATACTTATCGCCTATGTTCAGGGATTACTGCCGAGGGCGTTGGAACCATTCCCCCTGGCCAAGATGATCTGGGAAGAAAACTCAGAGTAAAAGATTAGGGATGCGACAAGTCTCAATGGCTTGGATTGTCAGAAAACGTCGGGTAGGGGGAGTGGTAAGGTGAGTGAAGTCCATAATTTACTGGAGAAAGCCGATCAAACGAACGAGCTCACAAAATTTGAACTAATCTATCTCATGGAAAACTTAACTCCCGCAGACAGAGAAGGCCTCTATAACTATGCCCTCAAGACGAAACAGGCGTATTATGGGGATAAAATCTACTTGAGAGGGCTTATTGAGTTCTCGAACATTTGTCGGCAGGATTGCCTGTATTGCGGCATCCGAGCTTCCAATGCCCAAGTGGCACGTTATCGGTTAACCCCCGGAGAAATCCTGGGTTGCTGTGCTCAAGGGTACGAATTGGGATATCGGACATTTGTCCTGCAAAGTGGGGAAGACCTTTGGTATACTGAGAAGATGCTCGTTGTTTTGCTGCGCGAAATTAAAAAACGTTATCCGGAGGCAGCTATTACCTTATCGATCGGCGAGCGGAGAAGGGAAACCTACCAAAGTCTCTTTGCGGCTGGGGCGGATCGCTTTCTGATGCGCCACGAAACGGCTTCCAAGGAACTGTATGAAAAGTTGCACCCGACGATGCGTTTTGCTGATCGCCGGGCCTGTTTGAGCGCTTTAAAGGACATTGGCTACCAAGTGGGAGCCGGGTTTATGGTGGGGCTTCCCGGACAAACGTTCGCTGATTTGGCGGAGGACTTGCGATATTTAAGGCAACTTCGTCCGGACATGATCGGAATCGGGCCGTTTATTCCTCACAGTGAGACGCCTCTAGGTTCAGAAAAGGGCGGAACGCTGGAAGATACGTTGCTGATGGTGGCCCTGGCGCGGCTGCTTATTCCGGAAAGCCTTATTCCGGCCACGACGGCACTGGGCGCTCTGCATCCGCAAGGCAGGGAGCTGGCCTTGAAAGCGGGCGCCAATGTCGTGATGCCGATTATTACTCCCACATCAGTCAGAAAACAATACGCGCTTTACGAAAACAAGATTTGTGGGGATGATCAGCCGCAAGATTGCCGATATTGCCTGAAACGGAGAATTAAGGCAACGGGCTTTAAAGTGGATCTGGGTAGAGGGGATAGTTGGCAGTTTTGCTCATAGGGAACGGACGAAGAGTTCCGACAAATCCTCTAATATAATTAGCCTTTAGGTTCTCATGGTGTTATTATACTTGATAAAGATCTAAAGCAAAGTAATCGAGACGGCGACTTTCAGGTGGCTCGATTATTATTTATGGACTTGAGCCATACTTAAAAGAATTCCTCCAATAGGCCTGAAATAGGTTAAATACATGTCATATTATGTATTAATGTGCTAAATATACATAATCTAGTCTAATTTTGTAGGATTAACGCATTATAGGGAGGAATAAATGCCATTAAGTCAAAAGGTATTTTCCTTTTTTCGTAGAATAGGTCCGATGGTCTATTATAGTCACAAGACCTATTTATCCTAGAAATACTGTCCTAATATATAGGGACAAATACATAGAAAAAGGACTTCTAGTACCATTTTCATTTGGAAGTACATAATATCTGCCGAATTGGGGTGTGTTTGCTGTGTATTTATTAAATTGGAAAGGTTGCAGCTAATGGGCAATTTAGAAGATGTTTTTGAAAAGCTAGCCTTTTTTAAAGGTTTAAATACCGAAGACAGGAGCTTTCTTTTACCATTTTGCAAATTCCGTATTGTGGAGGCTGGGGAAGTAGTCCTAGAACAAGACCGGGAGGCAAGTGATTTTTACATTTTAGTCTCTGGTAAAGCTGAAGCTATACTCGACTATGGGAGTGCCAAAAGTGTTACATTAGGAGAAATATTACCTGAAGGCCATTTTGGAGAAATGTCTATTTTAACGGGTGATCTGACTTCTGCCTCAATTGTAACCATCTGTCAAAGTGAACTATTAGTGATCTCCAAAGAGGGATTAACTAAAATTCTCACTTTAGTTCCATCCTTAGGTCAGGAAGTTATTAAGACTTTATCAATTCGTCTCAAAAGAACTAATGTGGGGTTTTGGGAAGCAACGAATACTCAACTGGCTTTATCAAGTTTACAAATAGAAAATGTAACTATAAATGACTTGATTGGTAAAACCAAAGGGATTAAAGAACTTAGAACTAATATTCCAAAGCTAGCCCGCACAAATGAGCCTCTCTGTATATTAGGGGAACGGGGTATTGGGAAGGAATTAATAGCCCGCATTATCCATAATTGTAAGCCAGATAAAAATAGACCGTTAATTATTGTGGAATGTTCAAAGTTGCAAGAACAAGATCACGAAGAAAAGTTCTTTGGCCAATTTGGTTTTTTACAATTAGCCAAAAAAGGAACTTTGGTGCTTAAGGACTTTGAAGTGTTAAAAATTGATCTTATCAATATGATTTTAGTCTACATTAATCAACCTTATGTTAATATTAAATTACTAGCAATTGTGGAGGGCTCTACTGGAATATCTGATAAAGTAAAGATAACCCACTTAACGATACCACCCTTAAGAAATCGAAAAAAAGATCTCCCATTACTTTTTGATTACTTTATTAACAAAATAGCACTTCAACATGGAATACCACAACCAAAATTGAGTACGGAAGCTACCGCCAGCTTAATGTCCTATGATTATCTTCTGGGTAACGTTAGAGAGCTTGAGGAGATTCTACAGCGGGCAGTTTCATTAACGGAGAATGGTATTATATATAACGAACAAATTTTCTTTGGCAAAATAGGTGCGGAAAGTGGATACGGATATAACCTATTGCAATTACCGACGATAGTTAAGATCATTAAAAAGGGTCTTTTTCCAGATGCTGTTCAAAAGCTAGTCTTTGTAGCCTTTATATATATAGTTCTGGCAAGTTTAACAGGTCTAAAAATCTTTGGGGTAGCTCCGGAAATGTTAGTATGGTCACTTTGGTGGCCACTTTTAACCATATCTATTGCCCTCGGCGGACGAATATTTTGTTCTGTTTGCCCGATTTCTTTTACAGCCAAACTCTTTCAAAAAATAAAGATGTTTTCGCGACCCGTTCCTAACATCGTTAAAAAATTTGATTTTGTAATTATTACCTTCCTTTTTGTATTGGTTTTCTGGTTCGAAGAGGTAACCCATATTCGGACGTCTCCAACGATAACAGGCTTGTTGCTAGTCTGCATTTTAAGTGGAGCAGTAATTACCAGCATAATATTCCAAAGGCAAACTTGGTGCAGGCATATCTGCCCATTAGGAGGAATGATCGCACTTTGTTCGATAGCGGCTCCGCTTGAATTACGCTCAAATACTGAAATTTGTCTAAATAAATGCAGTACTTTTAGTTGTTACAAAGGTACCGAAGAGACGGAGGGATGTCCTCTATTCCAGCATGTCCCCTATATTGATAATAACCAAGTTTGTAAGCTTTGTTTAAAGTGTGTTCGGAACTGCCCGAATGATTCTGTGCGGTTAAATCTCCGATTTCCGGGGCGGGAAATTTTATCGACACTACGTGTGAATAGAGGTTTAACGGTTTTTGCAGTAGTTCTGTTGGCCACTGTCGGGTTACTCACTATTTTTGACTCGATAGACTATATGGACCCCAAAACCTGGTTTATTTGGTTTACAACTTTGTATTGGGGTGTGGCAATAGTGTTTAGCTTAGTCACCTGGTTATTAATTAAAAATAAAATGAAAGCGGAAAACTCTATTTTCTTATTTAGAAAGATTTTTAGCATTATACCTATAATTTTAGCCTTGTTGATAGTTTACCAAGCTAAATTTCTGCCTATTATACCAAGTTTAGATATCGAATTATTCACTTTTAGCGGACAGAAAGAAATCATAATGAGGTTTTCTTTGTTAAAAGCATTGTCTTTAATAGTTTTAATTTTCGGATTTGCAACAAGTGCTATTATCTTTATTAAGGTGTCACGAGCTTCATCAACTAAGACAAAATCAACAGAAAAAGTGTTCGTGGAGTCAGGATTAAAGATGTCTGCAAAATGAGGGCAAGCAGGGTTACATGTCCGACTTGATCGACCATAATGCCGAGCCGACGATTTTCGGTAAGATTGCAAGTGATGATTATTTCGATTACAAGGAACTTTTTCCGAGTATCAAAGAAACTGGGAATTGGGTATATGAATTGCCAACCGACACTACAAGTTATAAAATTAAAACAGGAAAGTCAGGAACAAACGAGTTTCGTGAAATTCTATTGATGTAGAACTCCATAATTGAAAATATATAAAGAAAAGGGGACTAGTCCATACAGCCTCCTTTTCTTTATAGTACATTTTCGGTACATAATAACACAACTCAAACCTCTGCCCAACTGACGCCCCATAATTAATTGCTAATCAAAATGATCATCCTATTGATGATAGGTTAGTAGCTTAGGCATGTTAAGTTGTTAGAGAATAATTACACTGATAAGTATGATCGTTAGGAAAAGGGGCGATGAACGTTGGAATCCCTAAATTTTGAAAAGCGAAAGCACTTTAGAGTTTATATAGCAGAAAATATCGTTGGAACTGCTGAAATCATATCTGCAGATAATACTAAATTAGATTCTAAAAAAGCTATTAATACCTCGATACTTGATTTAAGTGCTGGTGGGATGCGGGCAGAGATAAAGCTAAATTTGCCAATTGAACTTAACATTGTTTTGAGGATAACTTTTAATTTTGAAAATGTTTTATATCAGGTATTAGCAATCACCCTTAGGAAAACAGAAAAAGAAGAAGGAATATATGAATATGGGTTTAAGTTTTTAGAAACTCCGCTCGACGTTGAAAAAATTATTTTTGGGCTCAACCAAATTAGGATTAAACAACGAAACACAGGAAAGTTGATTTGGACCCCCAGAAAAAAAGAGACATAAAATCTTTCGTGAAGAAATACTTATATGTTCAAATTTTATTGGCGTTGGTTAGCAGCATTACTTTTCTGGTTTTGCAGCCCGTTCTGCTCTTGGCCAATCAACCAACTAACCACATCGAACGCTTATATGGCAATAGTCGCTATCAAACCATGTTGCAAATAGCCTTAAAATTCCCGGGAATTGTGGACAATGTGATTCTTACAACGGGGAACAATTTCCCGGATGCGCTAGCCGGCGTGCCTTTAGCGCACCAAAAAGAGGGCCCGCTTTTATTAGTAGATAGCACACCTGAAGCAAGCCCGGATACTCTAAATTATATCAAAGACCATCTTAATAAAAAAGGAAATATTTATATACTGGGAGGTACGGTCGCAGTTCCCGATAGTTTTATTAGCGCTTTTGAAAACTTAGGTTTTCAAAGCACTAACATTCATAGGCTTGCTGGGTCTGATCGCTATGAAACAGCTTTAGCAATTGCCCGAGAACTTCAACATAATGGTTCTGAATTTTATCTCGTACAAGGAGACAATTTTCCGGATGCCTTGTCCGCTTCAGTACTTGCAGCAACTACCGGCTATGTCAGTGTCGAAAAATCCAATTATTATAAGACAACTCGATGGTTCAGTAACGACGGCTATGTTTAATCAACCAAAGGGTCTCGCCGTTGATGACGGAGGGACTATTTTCGTGGCAGATTCAGCCAACGGGGCGCTGCGCGTTATCGAGAAATCCGGTTTTGTGAAAACTTTGGTTAAGGGACTGAATTCTCCTTCGGATATCGTTCCAGGAAGAGCAGGCGAACTCTATGTCACAGAAAGCTTGAATCACCGGATCTTGCGAGTCGATAAAAGCGGGAAGTGGACTGTTTTGGCGGGCGGAGGGTATGAAACCAAAGATAGTTGGCTCATGGGTGGCTATGCAGATGGAATTGGCGAAAAGGCACAATTTAACGAGCCCTCCGGCCTCGCATTAGGACCCAATGGTTACTTGTATGTGGCAGATACCGGAAACCAAAGGATTCGGATGGTTTCCCTGCAGGGTGAGGTGACAACTCTTGCTGGATCTGAGACTACAAAGATTATCAACACAGGTTATATTAAAGGAGGTTTCTAGGATGGTCCTGGGTTAGAGGCCAAATTTAATTTTCCCAGCGGTATTGCTGTCTCCTCTGACGGAACCGTTTATGTGGCGGATACGTATAATCATCGCCTGAGAGAGATTAGTGCAGCGGGCGTAGTCA
>JBAQLX010000438.1:0-4380 GCA_049302315.1 Desulfosporosinus sp. | reverse complement strand
CAGTAAAAACGCAATTTCTTCATGCCTATTTACCTAGATTAGTCTTCACTTATTAACATTATTTACCGGAAAGTCTATTTATAACCATCTGAGACTCAAAAAATAACGATAAAACTAAAGCTTTTTGGTCTTCAAAAGTGGTTTCGTCGCGAACCTTACAATAAAATTGGTGGAGTCCTTCCAATTCTATTGGCGGATAATCCCCAGCCAAGGCATTCCAGGCCTGCTTTTCTTTAACCAGGGCTTCTGCTGTCAACCCCTCCTGGAGTATGGTATTGACGTTTGTTAATAGTTCCGCCGTCAGCTGTGAGCCATTTCCGACGACACGAAATGACCTCTCTGGAAGTACTACTTGTTTTGGAACGGTGGAAATTCCCTTATCGGCAAGGGATTGCCGCAATCCCTTAAGCTCATCCATAGAATGACCCAGGCCAATCCCTACTATCCAAGGATTGGCGCTGATCACTTCTGTATTAAGATTCAACACCCTAAGCTGTTCTTTTCTCAATTGAGCGTTCCTTTCGCTTTGAAAGACCCCGACCTGGCAAGTTAGGAATTTCACTTCTGGAAGGATCAAAATGGTGTCTGTCAGCGGATTGGTGTCTTTGCTGTGATATTGCACTGCTTCAGCCTTCTCCCTGCTAGCTTGACCTACGATTTCCAAATATATCTTACCCACCCCCCAGGTCAGTAAACCTATGGCCATTATCCCCACGATCAAGATAACAAAAACTCGAATGCGCTCTGAAAGCCTCACGTACCCCATTCCCTTCCACGCCACTTCGGACAACCCTTTTACGGGAAGATATGTTGGGCATGAAGGAAATAGACCTTAGTACGAAGGCTAAAAAACTTTCGAAAACAACGTATAAAAAAGAGCTGCTAAAAGGGCTGTTGTGGGAATCGTCACCAGCCAAGCAATGAGCATTTGTTGGGCTACCCCCCATCGCACGGCGGAAATCCGTTTGGCGCTCCCCACCCCCATGATGGAACCCGAAACGACATGGGTCGTGGAAACGGGGAGATGGAAACCCGGGAACGCAGTCGCTGACCAGATAACAAGCGAGGCAGTTAAATCTGCGGTAAATCCGCTTATAGGCTCCAGTTTAAAAATTTTATCCCCCATCGTATGAATGATCCTCCACCCTCCCATAGCGGTCCCCAAAGCCATCGCCAGGGCACAAGCCAATTTAACCCAAAGTGGCGGGGCAAGAACCGTTTGGGCTTGCAATCCAGCAGCGATGAGGGCCATAGTGATAATTCCCATCGATTTTTGGGCATCATTGGACCCGTGGGTAAAGGCTAGCATTCCTACAGTTAATAATTGCATTTTCTTAAAGCCGTGATTGACACGGGACGGTGCAAAGTTACCAAAAATAAAAAACATCAGCTTCATAATGATGAAACCCAAAAGCATCCCAGCTAGCGGGGAAATAATTAGTCCCGCAAGAATTTTCCCTAAACCGTACCACTGCAAGATACTAAATCCTGCTTTAGCAACTGCTGCTCCGACCATTCCGCCAATAATAGCATGCGAAGAACTGCTTGGAATCCCAAAATACCAGGTGACAAGGTTCCAGGTAATCGCGCTCAATAAGGCGGCAATCACGACCTCTTGAGTAGCAAATTTTGGCGATATAATGTCTCTCGCAATGGTTTGAGCAACCCCAGTGCTATATATAGCCCCAAAAAGATTTAATACGGCTGCTAAAATCACAGCCCGTTTTGGTGTTATAGCCCTTGTGGAAACACTAATGGCAATGGCATTGGCGGTATCATGAAACCCATTTATGTAGTCAAATGCCAAGGCTAAAAACACTACAATGATTAGCAACGCACTTATACTAGTCATATTTCAAGACCACGCTTTTGAGAAGATCAGCAATGGCTTCACAATGATCTAACGTGGTTTCGATTTGCTCCAGAATCTCCTTCCATTTGATGATCTCAACCGGGTCTTCCTCGTATTCGAACAAACGAGCTATTTCTTGACGGTAAAGCTTGTCTCCTGCGCTTTCCAGGTGATAGATCTCTTCAGTTGCAGCCAAAATTTTAGTTTTTTGAAAATGGATGTTCCCCAAACCAGAGAAGGCGGTCTGAATTTGCTCAGCTGCCAGACTCAACAGATGGACGAGTTCTTGTGCCCCCAGCGATGGTTTAACTGTGCGGTAAAGATGCATGCGTTCGACTGCTCCGTCGGCGAGGTCGACAATATCATCGAGAACTTGGGCCAGCTTATAAATATCTTCCCGGTCCATCGGAGTAATTAAAGTGGAACTAAGCCGCTCCAGGATTTGCGTGGTGACATTATCCGCTTCATGTTCGAAGCGATTCATTTGAGCAGTGTCTTCGGCGGATACACAATCTTGCTGCATAATCCCTTGGAGCCTTTTAAGTGATTTAGTGATGATTTCGGTACTCTGTGAAAATAGAAGAAAAAATTTATCTTCTTTTGGTGATAACCCAAACATGAAAATGACCCCCACCCTAAAATTTTCTCAAGCCGCTGCGGAAACAGTCTCAAGCGAACGAATTTCGTAACTTTCCAACTAGAAGTACGAACGTTATGGGTAGTATGGTTTCATTCCAAGGAGCATTATATCAAATCCTAGGGAAATTTGTGTTAATTCTATGTTAAGTTTATTAAGTTTGTTAAGTTAGAGGAGATTCTTCTTAACAAAGCGTTAACAAAGCGTTATTGCTGCAATTCATCTAGCAAAGCCTGGCGGGCATCCGCCAGCATATAGATTGAACCGGTTACGCAGAGCATGTCATTTTCTTTGAGACGCGAGAGGGCAAAAATAACCGCTTCTTTTGGATCTTCAATGCAGGTTACAGGTCGCTCATGTTGTGCCGCCAAACTCCCCAGAGCTCTCCAATCCCCTGCACGTGGTGAATTCGGACGGGTGATAATAATTTCGTCCGCCAAAGGCACGAGTATGTTGACCACTTTTTCCCGTTCTTTGTCCGCCAACATCCCTAAACAAAGGATGAGGTGATCCCGAGTATAAATCGGGATCGCTTGCCCCAGGGCCCGAGCTCCGTCCAGATTATGAGCCCCATCCAAAAGAATTTTAGGCTTCAAGGAAAGCAGTTCCAGCCGTCCCGGCCACTTTACCTCGCATAAGCCGGCGTAAATTGCCTCTTGGGGGATATGTGCTCCGTACCTGGTTTGTAGTATTTCACAGACTGTTACAGCTGTTGCCGCATTGCGAAGTTGGTGGAATCCGATTAAGTGCAGGCGCAGCTTCGAATAGGTTGCGTTCAATCCTCTGAGACTAAATTCCTGTTCCAGCTCTCCACTCCACGTGCTTTCCCAGCGGACATCTTCCCCCACCAAACAAAGCGGAACGCCCACGGCTTTTGCTTGTTCACGAAAGACGTGAATCTCGTCCGGATTTTCAGACGCCGTTACGACAATCGAGTGCGGTTTAATGATTCCCGCTTTGACCTTGGCAATGGAGATCAAATCATTTCCCAAATAATCCATGTGATCCATTCCAATATTCGTAATCACCGAGAT
Source organism: Desulfosporosinus sp. (assembly GCA_049302315.1). GTDB lineage: Bacteria > Bacillota > Desulfitobacteriia > Desulfitobacteriales > Desulfitobacteriaceae > Desulfosporosinus. The sequence continues at coordinate 857 of JBAQLX010000438.1, read as the reverse complement.
CAGGGGGAAAACCACATTCGTCGAATCGATTGCCCCGCCAAGTCCAACTTCAATCAAAGCAAAGTCGACGTTTTCCTCTGCGAAATAGAGTAAGGCCAGCGCAGTACTTACCTCAAACTCGGTCGGATGCTCAAACCCTTCGGCAACCATGGCTTCTAAATACGGGCGCACATGTCCAAGCGCCCGAATGACTTTTTCCTTAGGTATCATCTGGTCATTGATTACCATACGCTCGCGCCAATCATGCAAATGGGGTGAGGTGAAGACCCCAACCTTGTAGCCGGCTTCCTGCAAAATACGGGCGATCATAACTGTTGTTGACCCCTTGCCGTTCGTCCCCCCCACATGGACCACGCGTAGGGCTTTTTCCGGGTTTCCTAAGCGCTTGAGAAGTTCCTGAATACGCCCCAATCCTAAATTCATACCAAAGGTAGTCAGGTTGACAAGGTATTTCAAACTTTCTTGATAGTCCTTTTCCAGATCGTTATGGCACATGCCCGGGTTTCCTCCAGTTTCGCCGCTTTAAATTGAGTTGCTTAAAGGTCTTGTTTAAGCTCCCTGAGGCGTTCCTCCAAAGCGGCAGCGCGAGCCACGATCCCCTCGAGTCTTTCCCGCTCTTTAGCCACTACTTGCGCCGGCGCCTTGCCAATGAATCCGGGGTTACTAAGTTTTGCTTCCAAACTCTGTTGCTCTAAAATCGCCAGTGAAATCCCCTTTTCCAGACGGGCAACTTCCTTATCCAGATCCATTAGCCCTTTTAAGGGGAGATAGATTTCCACGCCCTCCAGAACTGCACTGGCCGCTTGTGAGGGTTTCTCTGTCAAAGTTTCAAATAATTCCAGCCTCGCCCCGCCGGC
>JBAQLX010000437.1:0-3155 GCA_049302315.1 Desulfosporosinus sp. | reverse complement strand
ACGATAAAGAGCACGATCCTTTGTGCCTACCGTCCCATTCTAAATAAAAACAACCTTGTTTACCGAAATATGCTACTTATGTAATAATTTCCGAGCTTTGCGCAAATAATCAAGACCTGAGATGACTGTAAAAAATAAGGCAATGAATAAGAAGGGTTGACCAATCTGAATACCGATTAAGGATAGGGGCCAATCATACAGTTTAAATCGGATAAGAGGCTAGTATGCAGTTTAAATCGGGTAACAGTACATATTGCACTGATCGCTGTTATACCGTTTGCACTTTTTGCTTAACTTACGCTCCACTAAAATCAATCTCCAGTTCTCTCACTTTCAATAGTCATGGAGGTGTGATTCTAGTTTTGCGACTTCGTTGTGGGCATAAGAGAGGAAATTACTTCCCCTCTGTGTTAGAACTATTTATTCATCTGCAAATTTCTAGATGAATTACATTAATGAGAGAATAGCGGATACCGCAATTATTAATAGCTACGGTATCCGCTGTCCTTTCACTTCATGACTCTAATGAGTTGCCTTATCCTTAGGATGATTATCAATTAGTTATTATATACATTGCCACTCCCATCAGCTTTGTTACCAGTGTAGGACATACTGAATCTCATTTTAGCATTGCTAAATGTTAAAGATTGTCCATTTATTAAAAAAGAATACGTTCCCGTTCCACTATGCCAAGTGTATCCCCAAACAGTATCACCGTACCAATGTGGTTGAACAACCGCATATGAAATATTAGGGGTAAAATAATAACCAACTGATGGAGCCTGGCCCCCTTGAACTAATACCTGGCTGTATACAGAATTTACATTAAATGTATTTATGCTGTACATAGTAGTAGTTAACCCGGTAAATGACCAACTACACAGTGAAGTAAGAGAAGGGGAAACCAACTCTGGAGAAATAGTTACTGGGGTCGTCGGAGTTGTAGTACTAATTCCTGAAATTAGGTTTTCTCCTTTTATCACTTTATATTTAGAGTCTTCTAACGAGTTAGGAGTCAAAATAACCCTCCAATATCCTTTGTCATAACTTAAAGTGAATGGCACTTGGGATGAGTCTCCATTTTTAAACGTCAATACCGTTATAAATTTATATGAGGTAGGCGAAAGCACTTCCTGCGCCAGAATTTTGTAGGCCACAAGTTGTTCTGATTGCTTGTTAAGCATTTCAGAATAAAATTCAACAATAGAAGCGTCGGGGCTTACCCGTGAATCATTGGATAGAGCTACCATTTGATTAATATCACCTTTTTGAGTAGCCAGCAAATATGAAGATAATGCACTATTGGCTTCGTTAGTACTACTAGCAAAGGCATTCATCGGTAACAAAGACATTAACAGCATAAAAGTTAACAATACGACACTTACTTTAATTTTCATAAACTTTCCCCCTCTTTTCTTTTTTCGCGCATCATATTTTTACTTGTCTTCTCCTTTCCACAGGTTTTATAATTCCCTTACCCGACAGGTATATTTTGTCCAGTAAGTGACTTATAAATTGTCATTCTGTAAATTACGCTATTTGCTCTTTGGCATTTTTTTCCAATATGAAAGCCGCCATCAGTAGTTGAGGAACCAAGCACATAATAAAAATGATTGCTAAAGCTTTAGGAACATTTTCAAACCCTCCATAGCTGCCATTCACTCCATGGTTGTACATATAACAATTAATTTGGGTGCCTACCACGAATAGAAAAAGTCCAGCGAAGCTCGTTACAGTCGACACTAAGCCAATTTTAACACTTCTACTGATTCTATATAGGACAAGGAAGCTAATGACATTGACAACAACCATGAGCAGAACAAACCTAATACGAGGGGATACTTCTGATAAGTAAATAGCTGTCAGGATAAACCCTTGACACCAAATTATGGCTTTACTTATATTCCCTGGAGCAAAAATAGCTGCCAGTGAAGATATGATAACAAACACTCCGACTAAGTAAATTAGTTCTCCTAGCATTGGAATATATATTCCAAACACTATTTGGTTTTCCACCCCAATAATTTGTAATAGATCGTTACCCATATCCGCTGTCCCTAAAATACCTAGAACTAAAAGTATTCCTATACCCAAGCCAATAAGCCTGGGTCTATGAGCACGGTCAAGCTGCTCCCCGACAACGATAGGATCTCCCATCTCGGCAATTGCCCTGTCTGTTGCCTCTTCTTCATTAAGTCCATCACTAATGAAGGCGTCCTTTTGATCAATTATGTGGTTTTTAATTTCCTCTAAAACAGGAGACTGCGCCTTTTTCCAACGTATCTGTTGGCGTACAGCTTCCAAATACTCGGTAATTTTGCTAGGCTGTTGCAAAACTTGCACCTCCTAAAACATCATTTACCGCAGCGGTATATGCTTTCCATTCTTCTTTTTTCTCCTTCAACTGCTTGCGACCATTCTTTGTTATACTATAGTATTTCCGCACCCTCATATTATCAGCGATCTCTTCATAAGAAGTGAGCATATTCTTCTGCTCTAAGGTGTGGAGCAGTGGATATAATGTTCCTGCTTTTAACTCAAAAGCATTGTTTGATTTTTTTCTGAGTTCCTCAATCATCTGGTAGCCGTACATATTCGTTTCGTCAAGTAGCTTTAAGATAAGCATGGTGGTGCTTCCGGTTAAAAGGCTTTTATCAATTGCCATCTTCTTGCCTCCATATATAGATGTTCTATATATTATAATATATAGAACATCTATATATGTCAATACAAAAATACAGGAACGCTGAAACATTCCTGTAACAGTAATCCCCTGTCGTCTAGAAGGTTCAGCTATTTCTGTATGGGTTACAAGTTTTCCCCTTATTCGCCTCTATTTTTTATATTTATAAACACTTTCAGTGTTTATCTTCTATATTCATTCATATTTGCATTATTGACCCTAGTGTTCAGTGTTTTTCTTGGATATATAATTGTTTTGTATCAAGTGTACAATTCCCTCTGCTACATCCTTCGCCATTAACGGTAGACAAGGCAACCCCTATCACGCCAGATAGTAATGTAATTGTATCTCATCAACAAAAAAGACGATTAGGGACACACTGCTTTGTGCCTAACCGTCTCATTCTGCACAAGTAGGGGTAATTCATGAATTGTCCCTACCATTATTTTGCAAATTTTCTCTACCATATAAT
>JBAQLX010000436.1:0-4080 GCA_049302315.1 Desulfosporosinus sp. | reverse complement strand
CTTCAACTTGAAATTTCGGATCTTTTACATCTGCTATGACTCCAGTTTCAATCAGAGCGTTGAGATATTGCCCAACAAAAGAGCTTTCTGCTCCAAGTCGCGGAAGTTGAGGCCAATGCGGCGCGAGTGGAACACTTTTCCAAATCAAATCTAAAGCATCTTCACCATTGGTTAGGGGTAAACTTCCAACCCCCGTTGCCAAGAACTGAGGCTTAAAGCTTTCTTTTTGCATATCTCAACCACATCCTATCCCATTAGTATCTCAGCGTGTGCCACAAATAAATCCAATCTGCGTAATGAAACGAGACCCAAATTAACAAGACACCGGCAATGATTCCGGGTACCCATAAAAATGCTCGATAATGCCCGCCGATACGTCGGAGATCACGAATACGAATAGGTAGAAACAGAAACACAAGGAAAATATAACCAGGAATTGGAACATAGAATGGGACTCCCCAGGGCAGCAAGGCCCACCCAATTGAGATAAATACAGCAAAGAAGTAGCGTCGTTCCAACCAATAAACAAGAGCTAGCGGGTGGGGGACCTCCGGCAAATGTGGAGCGGCCACACCAACCTGCAGCAACCGAATAAGCATAAACAACACGCTTAACGTCGCCCAGATTAGCCAGGGGGACTGCGCCTGCAGCAATTCAATTCCCGGCCATAAATGCGTTAACCACGGATTCAAATGGATCGGGATACGAAATATTCCAGAAGTGACCAACCCTGCCAACATCCCTTGACGAGCAAAAACAAACAATCCATTCCAAAACCAGGCGCTGCGCAAACGTCGTCTGGGTTTTCGTTCAAAGATTTCTTTATAGCGCCAGGTTACCGACCGGATGTTCATCCAAACCAGAAAAATCATTAGCAGTGACCAGGTTCCTGCAACAAAAGGTTCCTGAACCCACCCCGCACTTGAGGCCGAAGATGTTTCGACCGTCACTTCCCCCCATACCCCCTGAAGTTTATTTCCCTGAATATAAAGTGCCTGCTCTGCTGAAAGCTCCGAGAGAACTGCGGGAGTCGTATTAATGGCAAAAGCCAAATTGGGTTGAACCTCTTTGACTGCCTTACGGAAATACGTTTGGGCCAATTCGTCCGCGTCTAACCCTTTCCCTACCGTCCAGGCCCATAAGGACGGATGAAGCATTTTTTCTGCAATAACTTTTTGAAAAACGTTTGGTTGAGGTAGCCGACCAGATGGGATTAACTCAGCTGGTAATTCAGCCCACACCCCCATACCCACTCGATCAGCCGCTTGCAGCCAGAGTTCATCCGGGATCTGGCCGATAAAATAGACGAGGTTTATCCCTTTTTGTTGTTTAGATTTTATCCAGGACTCCGCCTGTCCATCATGTCTTAGACGAGACTCCTCCTGAACGGTCAAGGCCTCTCCCTTAATTGGAATCACCTGATCATTTAATACCCACTTCCCTGAAGAAAGAGCGATTGAACGAAGGCCCAAAGGCAATGCCAAATCATCAAGGTCTCCTCGGCTGTTAGTGACCGTTAAATACAGCTGATAGAGAAACGGCGCTTGCATTGTCCAACACCTTGCATACGGTACTGTAAAGGTCAAAATCACCGGTTGATTATCTGTACCTTCCTGAGCGTTCACCGTAAGTGTCTGTTCTGCTATGCCGGCTGACCCGTCCGAAAGCACACCATAGATCGTCCAAGGCCCGCCCTGCGCAAAGCCATGATGTTGTAAATACGTCTTCACTGTTATTTGCGCGGTAGTTTCCCGCCAAGAGACATCTACCTGCGGCGTCATTAGGGTCGTTTCCGCCGCTGCGTCTAAACTAATGTTACCAGTGATCTTCCCTGATTTCGGCCAATCGGAACCTATCAACGTAGTGCGTTGCAATGTGCTTCCGGCAAGTTCAACTATCAGAATGTTATCCTCTCCATAGCGAAACGCCTTAGCAAAAATTTCTAATCCATCTGCACCGCCGCTACCTTCAAATTCCCCGATTTTCTGGCTGCTGGCGATCCCATTTAAGAAGACGGTTGCATGTCCCTGTACCCCATTAAAGGTAAGCAGCATAGTCCGGGAGCTCCATTCTCCCGGGATTTGAAAACGTTTAGCAACTACTGAAATCCTCTCACTCGAAGGTAAGGTTATCGGCGATCCATCAGTCAATAATAACTTATCAAGGTTTCCTTTATGAGGTTCGTATTCCGTTGTCCAAGCCTGACGCAGCGAAGAGTACTGATCCCAACTCCCGTTTAAATTCTGTGAATACCGGGCGGTGCTTAAAGCGCTATGCCCCGTTTGAAGGGATTCTCCCATAGGACTTTGCCAATACCGCCAGAATGTTCCTAATGTCAATGCCAGTAAAGCAATAAAGATCATTAATCGACGATTAAACATAATTATAGTTTCTCACTGTTGCGACACTCCGGACAAACTCCGTAAAACTCCATACGGTGCCCTATAATTAGGAAACCGGATTTCTCCATAATTTCTTGATCCATATCAATTAAAGGACAATGGTAATCAGTCACCATACCACACTTCGAACAAACGATATGATAGTGGTTCTTTGGGTTGCCATCGAAACGACTGGACATATCACCATAAGACAACTCCAATAGATACCCATGCTCTTTGAGCATGTTAAGTGTATTATAAATCGTTCCCAGACTGACCCCTGGAAATATCACCTTAACATGATGATATATTTCATCCGCAGTGGGATGGGACTCCGTTTCCAGCAGGAACTCCAGGATTGCCTGTCTCTGCGGTGTAAAACGGACGCCTTTATCCTTTAATTGTTTAAGAATATCGATCGCACCCATGTCAGCATCTTCTTTCATTATTTTTAACTTTAAAATTATTGTTACTTTGATTTTAGATTAATATAAAAAATTTGTCAATAAAAAGGAGAGTTCATACTCTCCTTTTTATAAATAGATATACCGGTATTTTGATGATTAAGCTGGATTTGGCGCCTCAACAGGACAAACAGTGGCGCAAGCCCCACAGTCAATGCAGAGTTCTGGATCAATGACGAATATATCGTCGCCCTCACTGATTGCGGCAACTGTGCATTCCCCTTCGCAAGCTCCACAGCTAATGCATTCAGAATTAATAACGTATGCCATGTACAAAAATCCCCCTTTTTCTTAACTTCAAGATTAATATACCAAAGCAACGGAAAAAGAACAAGTAAAACGTTATTATTATCCTTAACCAAGAACCTAAGGCAACAAATTAGAGATCACGCTCAGGCCTATACGGCACTTGGTAAAGTCGACGCAGACAATGTGAACAATAAGGTAAAACTCGATTACTCACATGATTCCGTCGAAAAAGAATATGGCCTAAATCTTCATGTTCAAAACCGCAAGCACGACATTTTTCCAACATTACTTTAACCCCCATTTGTGTATTTCCGTACAAATAACTTACCATTCTAGTATGCTCTCTTTTTCCGGAAAATACACACCAGTCTACGATATCCGAATGTTCGATAGCTCCAGCTCTGCATCCGCTTCACATTCCCCTTAAGTGTACCCGCCAAAGGCCCCTCGTTCAGAGAGCAAGCTCATCAAAACCTATCGGCATAGCGTCTTGAATCGCCTCTCCTATTATTTTCTGAATATCATTGACCATGCGTGATACTTCAAACTCAGCTTCCAAATACTCTCTTGCCGCGGGGTTTAAGCTCACCAAACTATATAATCGTTCTAACTCTTGTTGCCTCTCCTCACTGATCTCAGTCTCTAACATTTGAGCCTCGCGAATCTCCCATTGCTTCAATTGAAACTCATGAATCATCTTATGATTATTAGCATCGCTCATAACCTTTGCTTTAGATATTAGAAACTGCTTGAATTCATCCGATTCCTTCAGTGTGCGCGCCAATTCATGAGCCAATTCATTTGCAGCCATATTGTCCACCTCTCCCAGTCCCCTATCTATATCTAATTTTAGCTTATCCTTCCTGATAAGTATTAACAAGGCCTTCCAATAAGTCAAAAGCCTGTAGTCTGCTAAAAGACAAGAAATCATCCCATTGTTCACGAGAAATATTCCAGGGACAATGAACAGCCATCCGACTTGCAAA
>JBAQLX010000435.1:0-1606 GCA_049302315.1 Desulfosporosinus sp. | reverse complement strand
TCTTGATATTTATCTATCATCATAATCTGAGGAAATCTTGTGTCGACACTTACTATCCTCTGCATTTTATAGGCGAGTAAATCAACTCCCCAATAATAATTATTGTCACTACACAACCCAGTTCAGGGCGTTGAGCTAGAGAGTATTACACCCCTTCTCTATCCCTCGTTCAATTCACCCTCCTAATTTTACCATGGTCCAAGTTTTCCATCTACTACAAATATGTGTAATGGCTTCAATAACCGATAACTAAAGACAGAACTTAGGAAATGTCGAATTATAAGAGAAAAGAAAGGTACCTGGAACCTACGAGTAACGGGAACGGTAGTGAACCGTTACTCCGAGTACAACTTGGTAAGGCTCGTTTGTAGGTAATGAAAGCGGAATTACTCCCGACAATAAGCTCAGTCCATCTGCTGGTGTTGGTGTCTTAATGCTTCTATATAACAAATTCGCTTGTCTTCCGAAAACGAATAATACACCTTGTATTTATCAACCAAAATCCGATAGGTTCCTTGCCAGGAAGGCTCGTTCGCGGGCATAGTTTCTAACACGACAGCTACCTTTTGCTGAATTTTGCGAACCAATTCAAACTTGTAGCGCTTTGTTTCTTGCTGGGTAAAATGAATACTTCGAATTTGCCCCAGATTTTGTCTCGCCGAAGGAGTCCATTTAATTTGCATTATAACAATCCTTTTTCGATAGCCTCAATAATGTCATCGGTGGAGTAAACCACTCCATTGGAAATATCTTCTTTCGCTTGCATAATCAAGGTTTTAAGTTCCGTGTCGCTTTCAATTTCCTCTTGGACCATGTTTTCCAGCGGCTTGATTAAAAAATGCTTGCCTTCGATATCTACAATTGTATCTTTATTATCGTGGAACCACGTTTTAAATAATTCTGCGTTATTGCCTTCAAGCTTTTTCAGCATACGGAAATTCCCTCCTTCAACTGGTTCTTATAGACCATTATATCATCCAACTCGCTGTTCCGATACCATCCAGCAGAGTCACGTCAATCGCGCTTACATTACGAAGCATTAGCGTGGCAAGGTTCACATGCAGAAAGCCCAGAGGTTTTGCCAAAGCTCGCTTCGTAATTAAGCGTGATAGCGACGGCGCTGTGGGTGAGCGTAGCAACTTAACACCCTCCCCGACCTAAGATATGGGAAAACAACGAGCACCCATCCTTCGTGCACTTGGGTCACGGCCTCTCGCCGAGAAACACGTTGCTCATGCCGCGAGGAGAATCTTGCCATAACACGCCCTGCGTGAGAGGGTAATACAGTCATTCTGTTGTAACCACTGCCTTTTCAGACAAGGCGATCAAAGAGATTTCCTGCCCAAGTACTCGGCGGAACTTGTCGTTCCGCAAAGGTACCTGGAACCTACGCGGAACGACAAAAAATGACAGCCCGTTAGCTGTTCCGCCGAGTAATGGATTTGTCTGTTGGATAGGCGTAGATATTTATTCTGGGTATTTTCTTTACCTTTTCTAATGGTAGGGGGAGACCCTTCCCACGTTTAAGCTTGTACCCGAGAAACTCAAATCCCCACTTGATATGAGTGATTTTTGTTTTGTCCGGGTGTAGCGTCAATCCTAACGA
>JBAQLX010000434.1:0-4764 GCA_049302315.1 Desulfosporosinus sp. | reverse complement strand
TAATAATTGGTGTTCATGGCGTCTAATCCAAAGGATCAAGAGTACGTTCAAAATAATATAAATAACGATCCGTGCCCACCCAATTGAAACCAATTTATATTCAAAATATACAATACTAAAAAGCGCTACTAAAACAGATAAGAAAATGTTCATAATATTCTTCCCCCTTTCAAAATAATAAGGCGTTTACCGGGTGGTGGTCCACCCAGTCAACGCCATTGTTGCAAGTCATTAATAACTGTAAAAAAACTTCTACAACCTAAGAGTAAAACTGTTCACAGGTTTTTCCTTTATCTCTCGAATAGCATAATACTGATCAGCCCCTTGACCCAAATCAGTGGGTGCTGTTTAATATCATCATATTTGTAACGTTACCCTTTGTCAAGTTAAGCTGCAAATTCTCCCTTCGTAATTTCTTTCAACATCCCTTGACATTACTTTAATACAATTGTACCAGTCTTTATGTTGTAGATAAGAAAACTTCCCCAAAAAATATCACCAAATAATGCATCTAACTAATGCGATTATTTGGTGATCCGATAATTATTTTAGCTAATTGAATCTTTTTTATTAGGCAATTGTTCTATTGTCTTGTGGCTACAAGATTATCAACTACGGAAGGATCGGCCAAGGTTGAGGTATCGCCAAGTTGGTCAATTTCGCCGGAGGCAATTTTTCTCAGAATACGTCTCATGATTTTACCGCTTCTGGTTTTAGGCAGACCAGGGGCCCATTGAATTTTATCCGGTGCGGCAATAGGTCCAATTTCTTTACGCACATGGACAACAAGCTCTTTTTTCAGAGCATCGGTAGCTTCAACACCGGTCTTCAGGGTTACGTAAGCGTAAATGCCCTCGCCTTTAATGTCATGCGGGTAGCCGACAACAGCCGCTTCGGCGACAGTGCTGTGCGCAACCAGTGCGCTTTCCACTTCAGCCGTACCCATACGGTGTCCGGAAACGTTAATAACATCATCCACGCGGCCCATCAGCCAGAAACAACCATCCTCGTCCTTGCGAGCGCCGTCACCACTGAAATAATAGCCGGGATACTGCGAGAAATAAGTCATCTTGAATCTGTCAGGATCCCCATAAACCCCGCGCATAATGCCAGGCCATGGTTTCTCAAGCACTAAATAGCCGCCTTCGTTGATAGGAGATTCGCTGCCATCCTGCTGGATAATCTTAGGTTTTACGCCAAAGAACGGTACGGTTGCGGAACCGGGTTTGATGGAGATTGCTCCGGGCAGCGGGGTAATTAAAATACCGCCGGTTTCGGTCTGCCACCACGTGTCGACGATTGGGCACCTTTCCTTGCCGATTACGTTATAATACCACATCCAGGCTTCAGGGTTGATCGGTTCCCCTACCGAACCCAAGAGACGCAGCGAGCTGATATCTCTGCCCAGAGGCCACTTATCCCCGTCCTTCATCATGGCACGCAGAGCAGTAGGTGCAGTGTAGAATATATTTACCTTAAACTTCTCAACAATTTCCCAGAACCTATCCGGTTGCGGGAAATTAGGTACACCTTCAAACATCATGGAAGTAACCCCATTGGAGAGTGGTCCGTAAACAATGTAAGTATGTCCGGTTACCCAGCCGATATCCGCTGTGCACCAGTAAACATCTTCGTCTTTGACATCAAAAATATGCTTAACCGTACAATTGGCATATGTCAAATAACCGCCGGTGGTGTGCATAACGCCCTTGGGCTTTCCAGTACTGCCGCTTGTATAAAGAATGAATAGGGGATCTTCCGCTTCCATTTGTTCCGCTTCACAAGCAGGAGACGCCTGAGCCATCAGTTCGTTCCAATACACATCGCGCCCGGCGACCATGTTGCAGTCCTTGTCAATCCTTCTGACTACGATACATGTTTTGATATTCGGACAAAAGTCCATAGCCGCATCGGCAACATCCTTGCTGCCAAGCAATTTTCCAGATCTGTAACCGAAGTTATTGGTAATAAGCACATCCGATTTGCAGTCCAAAACTCTGTCCCGAATCGCTTCAGCGCTAAATCCGCCGAAAACTATACAGTGGATGGCGCCAATCCGGGTGCAGGCCAGCATGGCGATAGCCAGTTCAGGAATCATCGGCAGGTAGATAGTTACCCGGTCACCCCTTTTTACACCCTGGCTCTTTAAGACGTTGGCAAATTTACATACTTCATAATGCAGTTGCTGGTAAGTAAAGGTTCTGCTTTCTTCAACCGGCTCGCCCTGCCAGATAATGGCGGCTTTGTTTTTGCGCACGGTATTCAGATGAACGTCCAAACAATTGTAAGAAACGTTAAGTTTCCCACCCTGGAAGTAACGGACAAATATATCATTGGTGAAATCAAACTCTTCAACCTTGTCCCATTTCTTAAACCAAGTGAGATTATCCGCCATCTCGGCCCAGAACTCATCCGGTTTTTCGATTGATTTCTTATACATTTCATCGTATTGTTGCCGACTCTTAACCCACGCTTTTTCGGAAAATTCCGCTGACGGAGCAAAAACCCTGTTTTCAACCATCATTGATTGTACACTACCGAAGTCGTCTGCCATATTTTTCCCTCCAGTTTAATAGCTAATTAGTAGAATGCTAATTGCTTTTTTAGGCTTTCTTAAGCTTTGTTTTTTAACTGCCTTGATGCTTAATAGTATTGTAAAAGAAATACTAAACCATTTAATAAAACGAAAACGGCCTTAAATGCATCCCCCCTAAATATTTCCTAAACTCTACAGCACAAAACACCACTCTTGCTATTATAGTTTATTTTAAAAATAATATCAAGATTTTCTGTCGAAATGTTTGTTATATCCCTCATCATGACATACTGATTTTAATACCACCTATCCCCAGACGCACCATGGAAAAGGGACTCACCTGAGCCCCTTCATACAATCAAATTTATTCTAATGTTATTCTAAAAAACTGGTTTGCACCAAGCTTTTGACGCAAACCTTCGTTGTACTTATGCATCGCCAAACTTATACTTTCTGTTATGCTCGGTAAAACATTAAGCTTTGACCGGCGGTTTGACCAAAAACATTAATACCAAGCTGACAAAACAAAGTATGCCGGAAATCATCAGCGGGGTAGCGCTTAACTGACCCGCCACCGGGCTTTTCATTAAATCATAGAGCATCGGACCACCGACTCCGGCAATGCCGTAGGCCATAAAAACCGAACCGTAGTTCATGCCCATGTTCTTGGTGCCGAAGTAGTCGGCAGTAAGCGAAGGATAAACCGCCAGGAAGCCCCCGAAACAGAGCCCGATCAAGCATACGCCGTATATGATCGAAGTCCCCGTGAGCATCTTCAGGCCTAGCATGGTAATACCGCAAATCACAAAGAGCACCATCAGGGTCTTGGTACGGCCCAGTTTGTCGGAAACCATACCCCAGAGAATCCGCCCGACAGAATTGAACACAGACAAAGCCATAACCGCGGAAGTGGCAGCGGCTACACTAAGACCTTGGGCCTGAGCAATCGGCGAAGCATTGCCGATGATCATCAAACCGGCAGCGGCGCCGAAAAGATAGGAAACCCAGATCAGAAAGAACTGAGGTGTTTTAACCATTTCACCCGTCGTAAAATCTTCGGCGGCTGCTTTCCCGGCCACCGGCGCCGGAGGGTTCCAGCCGGCAGGCTTATAACCAGGAGGCGGATTTTTCAGGAGCTGGGCGCCGATGATCACACAAGCTCCTAAAATAACTCCCAGATAGGCAAAGGTATTTAAAATACCAACCTGGGCGATTAAATTTTTGGCTACCGGGGCAAACACAAGTCCACCGGCGCCGAAACCAGCCACGGCCAAGCCGGAAATAAGACCTTTCTTGTCCGGAAACCACTTTACGCAGGTTGCCAATGGACAGACATAACCGGCGCCGATACCCGCGCCGCCTAATACCCCATAAGTCAAATAAAGCCAGCCCACAGAAGTAGTCTTACTGGCTAAAAGGAATCCTACGACTAATAATATCCCACCCAGAGTGGCTACTTTCGTGGGACCAATTTTATCCTGAAGTTTCCCAAAAACCACGGTTCCAACAGCGAAAGTCAGTAGAGTGATGGATAAAGTTAAATTAGTAGATACGGCATCCCATTTAAACTGCTTCATTAAGGGTCCTTTAAACACACTCCAGATATATACCGCTCCCAGCGCAACCTGAATTAATAAGGCGCCGACTACTACCAGCCAGCGGTTCATGACTTTCTCGGACAAATTCTTCCCCTGCCTTTCAAATTTTTTTAAAGTTCTAAAAATTAAGTTATGATAGCTTGTCATTTTCTTTCGATCAAGGCCTGTCTTCAATTAGACAAAACCAACCAAACTCCGGTTATCCCCGCCAAATTATTCCACAGGCACGACCTGCCACTTCTCATCCACCCATAAACCAATACACTGAACTTGATAATTCCAAGCGCGAACAGTTTGAAGAGCAGCCTCGAGTTGCTTTAATTGCGTTTCCTTTGGCGCCGGATTGCCTGCGCAATCATGATGGGCCACAACTGAGATTAGCTTTGAGCCGTGCGCTTCTACCGAGATTTTTACCCGTTGTTCGATCGAAGCTACCCCGGCCAGATTTTCCGCCAGGATTTTTACCGGACCCGGTTCGGTAATAGTATCAATAAAATCCAGCTTAAAACGGTTTTTTAAGTACTCATTTACAGGCAGTTGTGTTCTGCCATCCATGCAGTTTATTGCGGTACCAAAAGCTCCGTGGGCCATTTTCTACCTCCTTTCTCCTGATCTGCCGATAGTTGCCCG
>JBAQLX010000433.1:0-4906 GCA_049302315.1 Desulfosporosinus sp. | reverse complement strand
GTAGAGACCCAGGTCAAACATAATGCCCATCTGATGTTTATGAATAAGGAAATAACCAGCTACGCCGAAGGCAAGAGATTGGAAAGTCCGTTCATGGCCGTGATGGATGACTGGAATGTTGAAGAGGGAGTGGGAGCTTTTGAACGACACAAGCCCTACTCGAACACTTGGGCTGATTATTATCCCGGACCCTTGGGGGTTGCTGATGACTTGGCGGCGATTAAGTACTGGGTTTTTGACCAAAAGAAATACACGATGGGCCAGTTGCTGGAGGCGCTGAAGGCTAACTGGCAGGGCTATGAAGACATGAGGCAGGAGTTTTTATCGGCCCCCAAATATGGCAATGATGATGATTATGCCGATGAAATAGCCGCTTGGTTTATGAATATGTCCTGTGATGTTTTTGAAGACGTCAAAATGGTCGGGGGGGAATTAGGAGCCCAGATAGTACCGCAATCGGTGTCCGCGTTTGTTACTTTAGGCTCCTTGATTGGGGCAGAGCCGTTTGGCCGCCGACATGGCGAACCGACGCATGATGGCGGATGCTCGCCCTACATGGGCCTTGACAAAAAAGGCCCCACCGCAGTCTTAAAAAGTGTCAGCAAGCTTCCGCACACCAGGATAAAAGGCATTCAGCTCAATCAACGTTTGCCGGTGGCGCTGATGAGGGAGTCCGAAAAGGGTTTTGATGTCTGGACTGCCTATATGAAGACTTGGCATGATTTGGGTATTGACCATGTGCAATTCAATGTCGTCCGCACTGAGGATATGCGGGCCGCTCAGAAGGAACCGGAAAAATGGGAACATTTGATCGTCAGAATTGCTGGCTACAGTGCTCGGTTTATCTCTTTGTCCCAGATGGGTCAAGATGCGATTATCGGTCGTAACACGCAGGAACTGGGCTAAGCCGGGCAGAAGAAAGAGATGGGATGGGATGGGGAATTGACTCTTCATCCCATCCAACATATAATTTTTAATGAAGCGGAGTGATGAAAATGGCAAAGTGTAAAGAGTGCCGTTATGGGCGGATGGGTCTTACCCAACCGATGGAAGGGTATTGTATTTATGGGAGCAGGGTGGCCGATGAATCGGAGTCAACAACCGGTTCGGCCGCGAAGATGGTACAGGGCAGAATGATCAACCTGCGCAATGAAGCCTGCGAGTATTTCGAGAAAAAACCGTCCCATAAGGATTTCATAAATGAAAGCAACTAAAAAGGGTGGTAGGGATGAATGAATGAAAATGTGCTGATCACCAATGTACAGAGATTTTCCACCAATGATGGTCCGGGGATCAGAACTACCGTCTTCGTGAAAGGTTGCCCTTTACACTGTACCTGGTGTCATAATCCTGAATGCATTAATCCGTATCAGGAATTTTATCATATGGAAATGAAATGTTTAAAATGTGGACATTGCGCTGAGGTCTGTCCAGAAGGTGCAGTTCATTTTCAGGAGGGGGAGTTTCCCAAACGAGATCGGGAAAAATGTACTCGCTGTATGATCTGTGTCAATGAATGTCCCTATCGTGCCTTGGAGGTCATTGGCAAAGCTTGGAGTTTTGAGGCTTTGATGAAGGAAATCGAATCTGACCGGGCTTTCTATGCTAATTCCGGGGGAGGGTTAACCGTATCAGGCGGTGAGTGTCTTTACCATCCGGAATTCACTGCCGAACTCTTAAAACGGGCGCAAGACGCTGGAATGCATACTTGTATGGACACCAGCGGCTTCGCTCCTTGGGAGGGGGTGGAGCAGACGCTCCGCTATACCGACTTGGTTCTGCTGGATATCAAGTGCTTGGATTCCCAGACCCATCAGGAGGTCACCGGCGTGCCGAATGAAATTATTCTGCGTAACGCCCAAAAAATTGCGGCCGCCAAGAAGAAGATGAGGGTACGACTGCCGATAATCCCCGGCGTCAATGATCAAAGTAGTTTTATTGAAGAAGCAGCACGGTTTGCCAAAGAATTGGGGTCTGCTGTGGAAGGGATTGACCTTATACCTTTCCACAGCTGGGCTGAAGGTAAATACAAACAACTGGACAGAGCTTATGCTTTTGCCGGAGTAGAAGCCTTGTTTCCCGAGGATGTGGCAGAATTCGAGAAAATACTTAATAATTCAGGATTTGAGGTTACCATTGGGGGGTAGATGGGAAAGATGAAATGCCTGCAATGCGGCTATGAAGGAAGGTTAGCCGAGTTTAAAATTGCCGGTCTAGACTATGCCGGCGGAGGAAGGTGTTGTGGTCCGGTTTTTTCCGTACGAGAGTGCCCGGAGTGTGGTAAGAGACAGACTGTCGATGTTGACCGGGTGCTTTTTGAAGAAAATCAAAAAACTGAAGTGAATTTCTTTGGCGCTAGTCAGACCCCCATGCCGCTGCGCGGCACCACTGATGAGTGAAAATTTGTGTTTTCAGGGCAGTAGCAGTAGTGGGGAACGGTCTTGACCGTTCCCCACAGGAGAAGGAGAAAGATATGATTACAGGCGTAGTTTCGAATATTCAGTATTTTACGATGTTCGATGGACCAGGCGTAAGAACCACTGTTTTTCTCAAAGGCTGTCGGCTCAACTGTCGGTGGTGTCACAACCCGGAAGGGGTGAGACATTATCCGGAGGTTTTTCATCTGTGGTCTAAGTGCAATGACTGTGGTCAGTGTGATGACATCTGCCCTACCGGCGCTCTGCAAGTCGTGGAGCGCCTGGAGCAGGAGGGAGGTGTCGTGACAGGAGATGCTCCCGGAAGCATACCAGTGAAGATCAGAAATAAAATGGTTAGGAAGATCAGGATAGATAAAGGACTTTGCCTTGGCTGCCGACAATGTGTTGAAGCATGTCCTCAAGCTGCGTTCGTTATTTCCGGAGAAATAATGACCGTCGATGAGGTGATTGAGAAAGTGGCGCAAGAGCGGCTTATGTATGAAAATTCCGAGGGCGGTGGCCTAACCTTGTCCGGAGGGGAGCCAATGGCCCAGCCCGAGTTTTGCCTAGCACTGCTGAAGGCGGCCAAAGAAAAAGGGATTAACACCGCTTTAGACACGTGTGGCTATATCAGTTGGGATATTCTGGATGAGATGTTGAATTACACCGATGTCGTGCTTTTTGATATTAAAAATATGGATACTAAGGCGCACAAGGAGTTTACCGGAGTATCAAACGATCTGATTCAGGAGAATGCCAGGCGGATAATGGCGAGGGGCGGAGTAGAAATGAGGGTGCGCGTTCCAGTAATTCCGGCAATAAATGATTCCGCTGAAAATATGCAAAAAACTGCTGAATTTATCAGCGCGTTGGGCTTAAAAGAAGTTGACATTCTGCCATTTCATCCTTGGGCCGGGCAGAGCTACAGATTGCTCGGCTTGGATTATCCTTTCACTGTAGGAGAGTGGTATCCTGTTGAGAAACAGGAGGAAATTGAAGAGATTTTCAGAGCTAACGGCTTGAAGCCGAATCGGCTGGTAGGATAAGCAGATAGTGAGGAGGCAAGGCCCAGAAAGAACATTGATAATCTGCTATGACAATTTTTGCCTAGGAGCATAAATTGTGAGCATTAAAAAATACTGGCCCACGAAAAGTGTTTTATATCAGGACATTTGTGCTAAGGCGAGACAACTAGACACATTATTTAGAGTCGAATATTTTATATTGTTTTGTATTGGGACAGTTGACCTTTCGAGTAACTGTCCTTTTTTTGTACACTTTTAAATAATCCTTGTGTGCGGGGTTGGATGAGAATTTGGCATGGAACTTGCAATATGGAACTTGTAATAATGTATGGAGCATATGGAGTCAGATCTGAATGGCGGGGGAAAACCATTAACCATGAAGGTGAGATGTTATAAACGATGGATTTTGCTTACTTAGTGACAGATGTCAGAGATGGGATAGGGATTGTCACGATTAACCGACCGGAAATTCATAATGTTTTAAGCCCCGCGGTGTATCATGAGCTTAACTCAAGTCTGTTGGCCTTGACGGCTGATTCTACAGTTAAAGCTGTAATCATTACCGGCGCAGGGAATAAAGCTTTTGTGGCCGGAGCGGACATTACAGCCATGAGTTCCATGACCGCTGACCAAGCTCTGCAGTTTGCGACAATTGCTCAAGAAGCCCTTCTGCTGATTGAGACGATGTCCAAACCGGTAATTGCCGCTGTCAATGGGCTTGCTTTGGGTGGAGGTTTTGAATTGGCTCTGACCTGCGATTTCCGGGTGGCCGTGCGGAGCGCCAAGTTTGGCTTGCCGGAGACTAAGCTGGGAATAATTCCTGGCAGCGGAGGTACTCAGCGCCTAGCTGGACTGGTGGGAGTGAGTAAAGCCAAGGAGATGATTCTGCTGGCGGAAATCCTTACTGCTGAGGAAGTCCTAGCCCTAGGCCTGCTCAACAAGGTGGTGGAACAAGAACAGTTAATGGGTGCGGCTATGGAATTGGCGCAAAGGCTTGCGCGGCAGGCACCAGTGGCTATAGCCATGGCGAAACGTTCAATCCGGCGGGCAGTGGGTTCGGACAGCAGCGGGGGATTGGAGTTTGAGGCTAATTGTTTTGCTCATTGCTTCTCTACCTTGGACCAAAAAGAGGGAATGCAAGCGTTTCTTGACAAGAGACCACCGCAATTTACCGGGCGCTGAAAAGGAGCGTCATTGCTTTGTCAGAGAGAAAGAGGGGTGAAAACAAAAGATTTAAGGCATATGAAAGAAAATAACAATTGAGAATGATAATACAAAGATAAAAACATACCTAGAGGGGATGAAAAATGAGATACGCAGAGACAGGATATAACTTAGAAATTGATTTAGCGACAGGAAACATTGAGAGGGTAGAAACTGACCCGAAGTTACTGGGACTTCATCTTGGAGGGCTAGGGACCAATGTCAAGCTATTCTGGGATAGGGTTCCCCCTGAAACAAAAC
>JBAQLX010000432.1:0-1841 GCA_049302315.1 Desulfosporosinus sp. | reverse complement strand
GTTTTAGTCTTATATAATCTCCAATGAGATTTTTCGGTATTTTATCATCGATACTATCACTACAGCGTGATACATAAACTTATTCAATCCTCTCAAAGTTAGTATTCTGGGCCATCGTTACTAGTATGACTAAAATTATTGCTTGGAGAATATGCTTGTGTTCTGAGTATTGATTAGCGAATCCACGCTCTTGCAATAGAAGGAATCATACCGGTCAATACTAATATGATAATCAATTTCATTTTATAATCATCTCTTTCTCAAACTTAATTTCCCCTTGCTTTGCATTGTTGTGCAGCTTCCCTTTAAGGTGCCGTTGCAGTAAGCGTCGCTTTTACTGTTGGTGTTGATGATGCTGGAATTGAAACTGCTGTGGCAGTTGGTTCATGAGCAGCTACAGGCGCCTTCGATTTAGGCAATAAACCTATCCCTATGAGAAGTAACACCGAAAGTGCGATAAAAAGAAGTAAAGATCCCTTCCAGCTATTCTCAATTTCTTTAGCTTCTCTGACCTTTATAAAGGATTGCCACTGTTTAATTGCTCCGCCTTTACTAGATATTTTTTCTGCCCACTCATCCTCAGTGCAGGTTTTAATGTCAATTTTGAAGGTCTCTTGAAACATCTTAACAATTGCATCATCAAACTGAATACTATTCCTTGGTTCACGACTAGAATATTTGTCTCTCGACAACAGCGCCTTGAATTCTGGATTACTGACAGGAAATATAAAATCCGCTAAATCCTTGCCCTCAACCATAACTGGTTCCGGTGGCACAATTTTCCTTTGCATAGGTTGTTCCCCTTTCTTTTCCCTTGTTAAGTAATGCCTAAAACATCAGGAAGAGCTTTGCTTATTCTTTTTCCTCTATTTAGGATGATAACAGAGAAAAATGCCATTCTCATGGCATTTTTCTTGTATTATGGAGCTATTCACTTGTTTCAATAGGCTTTGTTAGGTAATCATCCATTCCTGCGTTAAGAGATGTTTCCCCGCCCAGCAAGTTCTACTTGCTGGGAGAAAAGGTGCGGTATAGGATTTGCAATACTTCTTCAAAGATGTGTAAGTAATCCATAAAACCAGAGGTATCTTTCTTGTAAGCAGCCACAGTTTCATTAATTCCGGACCCCATATTTTCCATCACATCACTTGCCAATTCAATGCTTCCTTTTGCCGCATTGGTAACACATTCAACTTCTTGCAAAATCACCGGAACCGAAATTTTAAGCTTATCAGTAGTCTCTCTGACATTACTGCTGATCTGTCCCACATTCTCAAAAATTCCCGGCATTGTTCTTATAGTTATGTTAAGAAATTCCTGATTGGTTTCTACCAAAGACCTCAAGATACCTACCACTTTTTTTATATTCCAAAGAATTGGAAGTAGAAGAATCCCTGCTGCAACTCCAAGCGAACTTACCAAAAATAACATTAGGTCCTGTAACGTAAATTGAATTATCATACTTAAAGTTCATTCGAAATAATTTCAGCAGTTTTATGAATATCCTGTGTCATTTCATGGTGACCGTCTTTAATGTCCTTTTTTACAATTTCTTTTTTTCCCTGAACGTCTTTGATGACATTATATGCTTCCTTCGCAGCATGAGCCGCGGAATCCTTCACCGTCTCTGCTTTCTTCTGGACTGTATCCTTGATGGTTTCTACAGTGTTTACAGCTTTTTTTTCCAAATATTCTCGTGTTTCCTTTCCCGACTTTGGAGCAAATAGAATTCCTGTTGTTACACTTACAGCGGCTACGACCCCCATTCCTACAGCGAGCTTTTGCGCTACTTTTACTCTCTCTTTCTTTCTTTTCTCCTTGCTGACTAAGTCAACTAAATC
>JBAQLX010000431.1:0-6133 GCA_049302315.1 Desulfosporosinus sp. | reverse complement strand
TAACTAAAAGTGAAGTAGTCGCTTTAGGGATAAAAATTGGTACACCGTTTGAATTGACCTGGAGTTGTTATAATGGCTATGAAAAAGCATGTGGGGTATGTCCCACCTGTGTGGGACGGTTGCATGCTTTTGACAAAAATGGCTTAACAGACCCCATTGCCTACGAAACTAGGCAGGGTTAATGAGAATGATGTGAATTATTGATTGTGGAGATTACGCTTTGCGGGTGTTGATGCGTCCTTAAAGTGTAATCTTCTTTTATAGTTTCCTTTATCTATTTCTCCAGTAAATGTTTGAAGGGGAAAAGAAGTGAACCAAGTTTAATAAAAAGATTGAAAATATTAACAATTAAGGATAAACTATAAAATATAAGAGTCCAGACTGTAAGGACCTAGAAATTTGCTGGTTTACTTTTTAGGGGTGAATTTGTATTGAAAAACATGCTTAGTGCGTATGCATATCATAGAATTATTACTGATTCCAATAATAAGCCTATAGACTATGAATTCATAGAAATCAATCCAGCTTACGAACGTATGACTGGATTTAAACAGAAGGATATTGTTGGAAGGCGAATTATGGAGATCGAGCCGGGTATTGTTAAGGACGATGTCAATTGGCTTGAGTTTTACGGTAATGTGGCACTAAGTGGTCATCCTGATGTCGTTGAACATTATTCCAAACCATCTAACCGATGGTTTCTCGTTCATGCGAATTCAACTAACAAAGGGTATTTTGCAGCGCATTTTATTGATGTCACAACTTTAAAACAAAGAGAATTTGTGTTAGCAAAGAATAATAAATTACTTGTCAGAGCTTATGAACAAACCGCCGCTTCGGAAAAACAAATAAGAAGACAACTTGAAGAAATTCGAAATAATAAAGAATTAAACCAATATAGGTATCAGGTGATTGTAGAAGATTCAAACGATATGATATATAGTTGTGATTTAAATGGGATTATAACGTCAGTTAACAGAAGTTTTTGCAAAATAGCTGCAAAAACTTCTGAAAAAATTATGGGTAAAAATATTTCCCAGTTTCTCCAATTTGAAAATACCGACATGACTTGGAAAAAAATTTTGTTAAGAGGTGCTATTACCAGTAAAAGCCTTGCAGAGTATGAGTTTAAGCTGCTCGATGGTAGTATACGGCACTATCAGATTACTCTTTCTCCAATCTTTGATGTTCATAAAAAAGTCATTGAGGTTATTGGCATAAATCATGATATTACAACCCAAAAACAAAATGAACAAATGATGATGGACTTAGCCTACCGTGATTCCTTGACAAATTTACCCAATAAAAATTTGTATCTTGATAGGTTAAACACGTCTATTTCCACTTACAGGAGAACCGGCTCGAAAGCAGCAGTTATCCTGGTAGATTTAGATGATTTTAAAAAAATTAATAATACGTTAGGGTATTCTATCGGGGACAAGATTCTATTAGAAGCTGCAAGAAAACTTGTCTCTTGTACGAGAGATTACGATACAATCGCTCGGCTAGGCGCGGATAAATTTTTGCTCCTGTTTCAAAATATCAGGCACAATAATGAATTATTTCCGATCATTAATAGAATAAGGGCAGTCTTAGGAGAGTCATATAATATAGATAGTAATCCAATGAACATAACAACTAGTCTTGGCGTATCAGTATTTCCCGATGATGGGGTTAATTCCGAGGAGATCTTAATTAATGCCGATAAGGCGATGTATAAGTCCAAAGAACTTGGGAAGAATGGCTATTGCTTTTTTAACGATAGTATTAAAGAAGAACTTGAACGAAAAATCAAACTGGAGACGATGCTTAACAATGCTATAAGTAATCACGAATTTGAGTTACACTACCAGCCCCAATATGAAGCTAGAACAAGAAGACTGCGCGGCTTTGAAGCATTGATTCGCTGGAACAATCCGGAGGTTGGTTTAGTAATGCCGATGGAGTTTATTCCGTTTGCCGAAGAAACGGGTCTGATTGTCCCAATTGGGAGTTGGGTTATTAATACGGCATGCAAATTATGTTATAAGCTTAATAATGCCTATGGATTAAATTTAAATATTTCCGTGAATATTTCCCCAATACAGATTAAGCAAAAGGATTTTTATGAAGTAATAACAAATTCAATTAAGAATTCAGGGATTGAAGTGTCTAATCTTGAGTTGGAAGTTACAGAAAGTGCCTTTAATGATTTAAACAAGGTGATCAGTGTTTTGAAAGTCTTGAAAGATGACGGGATCAGGATTACCGTTACTGATTTCGGGACTGGAAAACTCTCCATCAGTGATTTAAAAAAACTGCCTATAAACATGGTGAAGTTAGATAAGGAATTCATTCATGAAATAGATCAGACGAGCCCTCATGATGCTCTAGCGGAATCCATAATTTCTCTGGTGCATAAGCTCGATATTGAATTGATTGCCGGCGGGGTTGAAAATATAAAACAATTTGACTACCTCATCAAAGCAAAATGTGACAATATTCAAGGCTATTTTTTTGAAGAACCTGTTCCAGAGGAAATGATGGAAGGAATCATCAACAAAGGTGTTCTGGAAAATATAGTATTGAGTAAAGTGATTCAAAAAGCAGGACTAACATACGAAGGCTTTGTAAGACGGGAAATGCTGCGAAGTGGAAAAAAGTGGGATACAAAGCTGTAATGATCTATCCACCACCTCAAAAGTAGCGTGAATATTCACCGACATGGTCCGGAACGGCAACATTCGCTGTCGTTCTGGACCATGTTTGCTTACTCTCTAATTATACCTGCGTGCTCCGAGATAACGCGAGGAGTAAAAGCTATCACTAAGGCTAGAGACTTTAACACCACTACCGGGGTTACTGGCTTGAACAAAACGTCCTCCTCCCATATAAATACCCACATGAGAAGCGCCCTTAGCATAGGTCGAAAAAAAAACTAAATCGCCTGGTTGGAGATCATTTTTACTGACGGCAGCTCCCGAAGAGAATTGCGCATATGATGTACGAGGAAGGGAGATCCCGGAACTCGCGAAGACATACTTGGTAAAACCTGAACAATCAAAGCCTCTGCCGGTTGTTCCGCCAAAGACATAGGGCGTACCTTGTAAACTAAGCGCGCGATCTACGATAGCAGAAGTACCATTGCTTCCGCGAGAGACAGCATAAGCTACTTTGACAGGTCCACTACTTGGGCCTTTAGCAATTATTTGATCGACAGGAGGTTGAAGGATCTTTTCATCTAATACCTGCTTGGTAACGTCGATACCATTCTTTTGCACATAAGAATATGTCACTAATTTTGAGCCATTACTGCCCTCTTTGAGGACTTTCGTTTGGCCGCTTCCTAAATGGTTATCAACTTTTGTTACGATATCATAGGGAATTGTTTCTGGACCGGAATATGTTCCTTGACTCACGACAGTAAGATAGGGGGTAGTATTAACAAGCTTTATTATTTGTCCCGGCTGTAACTTTGTGTCTTTGGTTGCTCCTGGATTACCGGCTAATACTTCATCTGTCAACATATTATTTTTGCGGGCAATAAGCCACCAGGAATCATTGGATAGGACAGTATAATCCTTTGCCATGATCTTACCATCGAGCAACAATTTAAAAACTTGATCAATTTGTTTCATTTGATCTGGTTGGACTTCTGTCGCTTCGACACTAACCTTTTCCGCAAAATTAACGGAAGTGACCTTATTTTCATCACTCTGTTTAACATAATAGTTTTCATACTTTTTAAGAACTTTATCAGAATCTTCTTTGCTGGGCAAAACTGCTATAATAGAACCGTTTGCCTCTAACTTATATCCGTCAAGATAATATCTTAATTTATCTTCCAGTTTTTTTCCACTCAAAGTAGATTCAAGGAAGACTGCTGGAATTACCCTGACATTTTCATAGGTAATTTGGTCATGCGTTTTGGCAACGAGCCCAAATGGCTGGCCTTGTTGTTTCAGAATTGTTTCAACGAGATTTTTACCGGTATTAACATTACAGACTAAGCCGAGCTGTTGTCCGTTAATCATTACGGCAGCCGCAGAAGTCGTCGTCGAAAGATAATAGGTGAGCCCGCCGGTTAGGATAATTGTAAGAGATAAACCACAGATGACTTGCGGTGATTTCCAGGGTATTTTTTGTAGAGTGTTGTGGCAAAATTGTTGGAGAAGCCTTTTTTTCTGATTCCAATTGAAATGTTTGATTTTGTGGTTTACAATGACTTTTAACCGTGACAGAATTGGGAACAAATGCATATTTTTACACCTTTCTTAGCTTACGAGGTTAGTTGACGGATTCGGGCAACAGGTGCAAGCCCTACGCGTATAGTACGCGATTCACCCCAAAGAAAATCCCCCGCTCTGGAAGTTAACCTAGATTAAGCTTTTATGTTACTTTTTTTCGGCACACCATAGACACACCATAGTATCATAGTATTCGACGAAATAAGAGAATGTCCTCTAAATTAATATATGTAATAATTGGCAAAATATCCTATTATTTTTTATAGAGACGGCTCCACTGACCATAAACCCTCATCACATATGCTACACCCTCCATCACTCCCGATATTATAAGGGTTTTACTTTAATTTAGGAACCCTTTAGACTATCAGGCAAAAATACCAAAAAATATTTGTTCGACAATTTGTTTGAATTTAAGAAGGTAAAAGGTTATTTAGGTCGAATAAGTATAAGTTATGAAAATATATTTGAGTTCAAAATATTCGAAAGAGAACGGGAGCTAATGTTGAATATCATATCTTTATAAAAAAACGGGAGGCTATATATGGAAAAGATTCGCTGCGTAATTATGAGGGGTGGAACGAGTAAGGGTGTGTTTTTTCACGAAAACGACCTGCCTGGCGATATTGAAGAAAGAAAAAGGGTCATTCTGAAAGTGATGGGTAGCCCTGATAAGAGGCAGATTGACGGACTCGGTGGTGCGGATATACTCACAAGCAAGGTAGCCGTTATTGGCCCGTCCAGTAAAGAAGACGCTGATCTTGACTATAGTTTTGGTCAGATAGGAATCAATGAACCAATAATTGATTGGGGATTTGTGTGTGGCAATTTATCTGCGGCAGTAGGCCCATTTGCCGTTGAAGAAGGATTGATAAAAGCACAGGGGCTGCGAACATCAGTGAAAGTCTATTGTCCTAACGTAGGTAAGTATCTTACTGTTGAATTTCCTACAAAAGAAGGTAAAGTGGTATATGAGGGAGATTATGCTATTGATGGCGTACCGGGCGCCGGGGCAAAAATCGCTTTAGACTTTTCAGATACAGCTGGGATGCTGACAGGTAAGTTATTGCCGACCGGAAACCGGAAAGATGTCATCGAGGTCAAGAATATGGGAAAAATTGAGGTTTCCATTATTGATGCCTCCATGCCGGTTGCCCATCTTAGAGCTAGGGATTTTGGCTTAACGGGGACAGAATCGGCAATAGATCTGGACGCCAACAAAGAACTTCTTAATACTCTGGAACAAATTAGGGTCGCTGTAGCTCGGCTGATCAAACTTGATGAAAATAACTACTTTATGCCGGCAGTTGCCTTGGTTCAGGAGCCTGTACCATGGAGAAACAGCAAAACCGGAGAAATGATGAATCCGGAAAATGTTACCATTCTCTCAAAATTATATGGGGCAAGGATGATGCATAAGGCTTACCCGGGAACTGCCAGCATTGCAACTGGGGTAGCCGTCAGACTAAAAGGATCAATTGTTAATGAATTTGTCTCGCCTAATGCTGAAGACAATGAAACAATAACTATTGGTCACTTTGCAGGACTAATTTCAGTGGACGTAATATGTCGGGAAAAGGATTCGAAATTTTGGATAGAGAAAGCGGTGGCGCACAGGACGGCGAGGAAAATTATGGAAGGTTACGTTTACTTATGATAGGTGAAGACTAAAAGAGTAGGAGATTTTTCATGACTATTGTAGAAAAAATATTGGCTGCACACACAGGCCAGCAATCGGTAAGGAGCGGAGAGTTTGTCAACGTTAAAGTTGACCTTGTAATGGCCAGCGACCTGACTGCTCATATTGCAATTAAGCAACTGCAGGCGCTTGGCGCACGAAAATTATTTGATCCTGGCAGGATTGTGTTTGTAATGGACCATTTTACTCCAAACAAAGATGTAGCTGC
>JBAQLX010000430.1:0-3166 GCA_049302315.1 Desulfosporosinus sp. | reverse complement strand
TGCCGGAACTCCGCCACCTCGACTGGCACGATATCATGAAGCTGGCGGCGTACAGACAGCACAACTCGAAAATCCCAAACCACTCCGAGTGCTATGGCACGGGCAGATTGAAGCGGGGATACGGCGTGGAGAGCGTCTATCGGATGTTGAGCGACAACTTCGAATACTGCGAGCTGCACAACGCCCTGACTGACGCAATGGACGAGTTGGAAATAATGCGGCTCCTGAACCTCGAACTCGACCGTTACGCCTTGGCTAGAATCGGGTGACGGGCAATAGGCAGAGTGTTATAATGTTTTAACGATTATCTCTATCTTTTAACGATTATCTCTATCTTTTAACGATAGCAAAAAATGCACACTCCCAAGGGTGTGCATGGGCGCGGAGTTTATCAATAGATAGTTACTTTGCCAAATTAAACACAAAGCCAAAGGACTTGAACCCTCGTGTTTTTTAGTCCTTGGGCTTTTATAATTTTTATGCTACATTGTACTATTTAGCGATACCAGCAGAGGTTTGTTTAGCGCTTCAAATGTGCTTGACATCTATGGCTAATTTACCATAATTAGGGTCAGGCCAGATCAAACAGGTATAAGATTAGCGTCAAGAAGTTAAAAAACAAAAACAGAACAGAACAGAACTAAACAAATACAATCAGCCTTGATAAAATAAAGAAATTAATGTATAATATCTTTAGATTGGGTAAGGGGGCTTGTTTTATGCCAAACATTAAATCCAGCACGGACTTAAGGAACAACTACAATGAGATCTCGACGTTCTGCCGTGAAAGCAGAGAGCCTGTTTATATTACCAAAAATGGGCAGGGAGATCTGGCTGTTATGAGCATTGAAACCTACGAGATGCTCAACGGCAAACTCGAACTTTACCATCTGCTTGATGAGGGCAGGGCGGCAGTAAAAGAGGGAAGAAAGCGCCCGCTTGAAGATGTAATGCAAGACATCAGGCAGGAAATAACTGATGGCAAATTATAGGGTTGACGTATCGGAACCTGCCGAAAACGATCTGCGTGACATTGTCCGATATATCTCTGCGCAACTGTCAGCGCCGATGAACGCATTGAAGATGATGGACACCGTTGAAGAAGCTATTATGGGTTTAGCGGTTATGCCGCAAAAATGCCCTTCTGTGACTGATGAACGGCTTGCAATGATGGGATATCGAAAGTTGCTCGTAAAGAACTATGTTGTCTTTTTCACGATAGATGAAAAGTCAAAGGTCGTTGATGTTGAGAGAATCCTTTACGCAAGACGCGACTGGCGCCATATCCTTTGACGATGATACTTAATACCCCTCCCTTCTTACCTAACCAAATCAAAGAGCCTCTTGTTTTGGTAGATTCGCTCCTTGCCAAGTTTCTCCGATACTAAAAAGCCTTCCCTTTCAAGTGCGGTAAGGTAATTGACTGAAGTTCGTCTCGACACCCCCAAACCCTCTTCAATATACTGTATCTTGGTATAAAACTCATAGAACAGCAGGTTGATAAGCTCCCTTGAGTATATTCTGGGGAGCTTATCTTTTATTTCAGCGGTCATAGCATCGACTTCCGAATTAATTCTTTTAACCAGAACCAAAGTCTCCTCGGAAGTTACCTCTATGCCTTTCAGGATATAAACAATCCAAGCCTCCCAGTTTCCCTTAGTCCTTACTTCCTGTAAAAGTGTGTAATATGCTGACTTATTGCGAATAATGTACCTGCTCAAATACAAAATTGGGCTATCCAATAATTTCTTTAGCACGAGATACAAAACATTAATAATACGACCTGTCCTGCCGTTGCCGTCATAGAACGGATGGATACTTTCAAACTGATAATGGATCACAGCCAGTTTAATCAACGGGTCGATGTCGTCGAAATCTTCATTAACATACTTTTCAAGGTTTGCCATCAGCGATAGTATTTCCTGCTTGCCGCTCGGTGGTGTATAAATGGTTTCGCAAGTTGTTTCATTCATTAAAACTGTGCCGGGTAATTTTCGAATACCAGCACGATTGTTTTCGATATGTGATTGAATGTCCACAATCATATTTATTGTAAGCAGTTCTTGTTTCTTAACCTGCTCATAACCATGCCAAAGCGCAGTGCGATAGCTTACGACTTCCTTTGCCGCAGGGTTCTTATATCCGCTCTGGCTGATAGCTTTATATAACTCATCATGAGTAGTAATAATGTTTTCTATTGCGGAGCTGTCCTTCGCTTCGTTGATGGTTATCGCATTTATCAAGATATGCTTGTTCGGAATAGTATCGGCGTAACCTTTAAGCTCTGCAAGTGTTCTATTGGTATTTGAAAGTTGTTTTAACACAGATCTTGTTTCAAGTTCTGCATCGGGTGGTAATATAGGTAAATTATACCCATTCAAAGTACATCCCTCCCTCATATAGGAATTATATGACTATATTTTACCTATGTCAATAAAACGTATGCGATATTATATATATTTTTACCTACGTTTGGACAGCGGATTCGCTCACTTCAAAGGATACCAAAATGGCGCCCAACGCTCATAGAAAAAGAAACCACCGTACAGGGTCATGGAACCTTTGTTATCTCGGAAAATTCGACAAACCTTGGAAAAGATCATAAACAATTAGTCGTTTTTCTTTAGATCTTCAAGAAAATTTTCCATGGAATCAAAGTTCTTGATTCGCCCAGCGTCGATTTCAACTTGGATTTGTCGGTCGCCCGTCTGCCACTCCTGTGCCTCAAAACCATGTCAATGCTCGGGCTTATGGGTTCATAAGTGGTAAATATTTAGGGTATAGTTTATTATCTACTTATCAAATGAAACAAGAAGGCGTATAATCGGAAGCATTAAGATTACACTACAATACTGTAGTCAGGTAGTATAAAGGCGCTCTCAAAAATGTTCCCATGAGGATATAAGAGAATATTAAAGAATATACAAGGGAAGTGATTAGGATGATTTCGTTAAACCAATATGGATTTATCAGAGCAGGGGTAGCTGTTCCTTATCTTGAAGTGGCAAATCCGACGTTTAATATAGAACGAATGAGCAATTTAATTATGAAAGCCGCCGCCCGTAAGGTTCAGGTGTTGTTATTCCCCGAACTGTGTGTTACCGGTTAGAGCGCCGGAGATCTTTTTAATCAAAGATTACTGCTTGAATCTGCGGAGAAAGAACTC
>JBAQLX010000429.1:0-1947 GCA_049302315.1 Desulfosporosinus sp. | reverse complement strand
GTCTTTGATCGCGTCCATGACTTGGGTCGTGTTGGGGTGTGAATATTCTTTAGTGTAAATGGAATAATCATCCTAAAATTTGACGATAATATTATTGCGGCATAAATCGGGCAACGCTCCAGGAGCGACCCTACGCATGCTGTGGCTTATACGGTGAAACGGTGGGCTGTGAGTCTGCTGTTTTCCATTTCACCG
Source organism: Desulfosporosinus sp. (assembly GCA_049302315.1). GTDB lineage: Bacteria > Bacillota > Desulfitobacteriia > Desulfitobacteriales > Desulfitobacteriaceae > Desulfosporosinus. The sequence goes on along the minus strand of JBAQLX010000429.1, from coordinate 1,752 downwards.
GTAAGCCCCGAGCGGATAAACCTCGGGAGTTTGAGGGCAGAGTCCTCAAGACCTTATGCCACAAACCTGTCTGCCAAAATATTTGAACAGCCAAAACAAGTTCCCACAACAAGGAATAAGGCTATTACAAGAAACACTCCCGAACCCGAATCCATAATACTGGCCTTTCAGTTTGGCGTATGTAGAATACCACAATCGAAAATTGCAAGTATTTGGCGGTATTCCAAGCGGTTTCTTTACTCCTCTGTTCTCGTTTTGCTGATATACCTTTTTTAACGGCAGCGGTTCATTGCACACCCCTCGGCAGTTCTTGCACCCCTATCTTTTAACGATTGCCTAAATTTTGACGATTGCCAACGGCACAAAACGGCGGTGAATCTCACGGATTCAAATCCCTACCCCGCAAAAATCGCCCCGTCAAAACATCCCTTTTTGATACAACCCAAACACGGATAAAGCCCGAAAACGCCTTGATCGCAAGCACTTTCGGGCAAAACAAAAACCACCTATCCGACAAACATAGTTTATCAATAGATGGTGTTTGATTTGGCGGAGGCGAGGGGATTTGCACCCCTGTATCGAAGAGCTGCCCCAAAAGCGTCTACGCGTGTATCCTTCAATTTAAATTTCGCCGGTCGTGACTCCTAAAGGCAAGGATTCATGTCAGGCTAGCTCGATAATCTTTTTCTAACAACTCCGAGCATTGCGGTTAGAGCAACCTACTTAATTGACACCCTGGCCCTTCACCGTAGGTACAGAAGGCAGGATGCTAGCGGCACTTAAGCAGCTAGGGCGTAATTATCGTTTGCAATTATAAGGTCCACCGTTTAACGAGACCAGGTGGAATCTCGACGCGCAACTCTTGCCACCGCTTCCCCGAGCGAGTCTGGAACGCCCCCATATAAGTGATCTACATGCATAGTATAACACATATTTGAGCTTAAAGCAAAGTCGAATATCTATGGTATTATTACATTTTTATGGAAAATCCCAATTCAATAGGCTTTATTGCGATCTCTTAACGCTCGTTCAATATCACGTTTGCCTTCTCTTTCAGCAAGGGCTTGACGCTTATCGTAGTTTTTCTTTCCTTGACCAACTGCCAATTCGACTTTGGCCATACCGTTCTTTAAATAAATTTTAATCGGGAGGAGGGTCAGTCCTTGCAGCTGGATTTTCCCGACTAACTTGTTAATCTCAGAACGATGTAGTAGTAATTTGCGTGGTCGAAGTGGATCATGATTGTAACGGTTACCCTGTTCAAAAGGGCTGATGTGCATCTGAAAAACCCATACTTCGCCATTGTTTATACGAGCATAACTGTCTTTGAGATTTATCTTCCCGTTACGGATGGATTTTATTTCAGTTCCGGTAAGAATGATCCCGGCCTCAACCCTATCCTCAATAAAATAATCGTGGAAAGCTTTACGATTTTCAGCGACGATTTTTATTCCTTCAGAGGGCATAATAATTCCTCCTCTCACCTGGTACTTCAGTATAGCATATAAAAAATTATAATTCATGTGGAGTTTTAACTCTATCTGAAGTTTAGTTGAACTTATCCAGGGGCTTAGTAGCATGAAAAGGACACCTCTAATGAAGTGCCCCTCCTAAGTTTAGCTTTATTTGCGGAGAATGGAGCAATGATCAGGTTTGTTACTAAAGCATTGCGAGACCCAAGGAACTCAGTAGAAAGACGGTAGCTAAAGCGGCCGTGAGTTTCGCGAATAATTCATCCATACCTTTCTTTTT
>JBAQLX010000428.1:0-4012 GCA_049302315.1 Desulfosporosinus sp. | reverse complement strand
GGCTATCCCGGTAGGTGTCGGTATTCTTGTTGACCGAACGGGGGGAACAGTAGATTTTGGATTGCCGATGGCCTCTCTCATTCAGCTGCACATCCAAGTATATGAAGCTCTGGAATGCCCGCTTTGTGCTCAAGGGCTTTCTGCTATCAAACCGGGGAGCAGGAAAGCTTAAGAGCATCAGAAATCGATCCGTGACATTGGGAAGATAAATTTGATATAATAAATTTTAAGGGTTATGTGGAAGGGGGTCGATCATGAAAAAGGTAATCTTATTTGTGATAGACTCTCTGCATCCTGTGGCCTTGGGGAGAATCCTTTCGGAAGGGAACGCCCCTGCTCTTCGTTTTCTTGCTGAGCATGGAACCTACTTCGACAGCGTTATCTCTTCGTTCCCAACCATGACCCCGGTGGCCACGAGTTCTATGATCACGGGAACTTGGCCTGATCAGCATAGGGTTCCCGGCTTTATTTGGTATAATGAGGAGAACCAAAAAATCGTGGATTATGGAGCGACTTGGCAAAGTATCTTAAAAATTGGTCCTGAAAAGGTCCTACGTAACATCTTAATAACGCTTAATGAAGAGCATCTTAATCCGAAAACGCCGACCCTATATGAAAGACTGGAGGCCCGCGGATATTCTACAGGGAACATTAATTTTTTTATGCATCGGGCTACACACCCGTATCGAGTAAAAGTTCCGTTTTTGCTGGCTTTGGCGACATGTTTCCGTCTTAATCAAGCTAAGGTTTCAGGCCCTTCTCATTTGACCTTAGGACAGCTCGTCCATCCGCCTTTCTTCGGTCGGGAAAATGCTTATCCCAGAGGGGTATTTCATCGCTTTGGTTTTAATGACTCTTTTTCTGGGAAAATCGCTGCTCAGCTAATCAACGAAGGTAAACAACCGGATTTCATGGTCGTTTATTTCCCGGATAATGATAAATATTCGCACCAGCACGGTCCATTACGTACAGGGCCTTCGATTGAACGAGCAGCTCACCAAGTAACTGCGGTCCTTGAGGAGTTTGGTTCTTGGGAAAAAGCCATGGAGGAAAATGTAATTATTGTCACGGGAGACCACGCCCAGTCAATGGTCGGGTTAGGCAACGAATACCTGATTGATTTAGATCGTGCTTTAAAGTCGTTTAAACGGTTAAAGGCTGCCGAAGAGGCAAATGGGGACAACAACAAAGAGATTGCTATTTGCCCGAATGAACGGATGGCTCTTATTTACTTTCTCCAAGGAAAAACCAAGATCTTACCTGATGTCGTGGGTATTCTGGTTAAAGATCCGCGTAATGCCCAGATTGCTTGGAAAGTCTCTGGAAATAGGTATTGTGTCCTTCAAGGTGGAACGGAGAAACAACTTTACTTTTCTCGAGTTGGCCCGTATCAGGACGTTTACGGCCAAAGCTGGTCTTTTGAAGGAGATTTATCCGTAGTTGATGCCCAAGTGACGGGAAAGCAAACAATAGAATTCGCTAAGTTTCCAGATGCACTTACTCGTCTGATATCTGCCCTAGAGGCACGGAACGGAAGTCGGGTGGTCGTTTCAGCAGCATCAGGGTATGAATATTTAGCTGTTGGGGCGCCGATTCACCCTGGCGGAGGGAGCCACGGCTCCCTCGAAGAAGAGGATTCGACAGTGCCGATGATCGTTGCCGGTATGCCGATCAGTTTGGATCATCCGAGGATTATTGATTTGTTTCCGATGATCTTGGGGCATTTTGGCTTATAGGGAGGGAGTTTATTGTAGACGAAACACTCGTGAAATTTGCGGGTGTTTTGTGATAGTATCATTCCAGAAGAAAGGTTGAACGCCATGAGATATATATAAAACGCAAAAGCAGGCATAATTTTAGTAATATAAAAGATTATTGGAGTATAATTTGCACATAATAGAAGAGAGAAATGATAACCAATATTTGCAGACGAGACGGGAAGATGACTTTCTGGGAGTGGTATCTTACCACTTATGAAATAAACCAATAATATTTCGATCTAAATAGGGGAGGTTAATGATGGATTTTTGCGAAAATTGCCATGATATCAGGGAGTTCTTGATTAGGGAAGAGGCAATAACTAAAGTTGTTGAAGGAAGAGAAATAGCCTACAATGCAAAGATTGCGTTTTGTAACAAATGTGGCGAGGGAATATTTGCGGATGAAATTAGAGACCAAAACCTGAAGATGCTTGATATTGCTGATATGGAACAAGAGAAACTTATTCAGGTGTCTGAACTGGTAAGCATACTGGAAAAATATGATATTGATAAAAGGTCACTCTCAATGTTATTAAACTGGGAGGAGGATACATTAACTAGATATTTGGATGGAGATATCCCTACAAAACAGTATTCAGAAACACTTAAACTTCTCCTTGCAGATGCAGGATATATGGCAAAAATCTTGGAAGAAAACAAAGATAAGATTACTGATCGTGCCTACAGACTCTGTAAAGAGGCTGCAATATATGTTGAAACCGATTTTAGGGATGATGCGCATAATCAGATGGGCGTCGTCTTTTGGGGATGAGATGTTGGTCAGCTTGATTTAACACATTATGCAAAGTAATAGTTCGTCATTACCCGTCCCCTCAGGAACGTTGCTGAGTTCTTCACCGTTTCCCCAAGGGACCTTTTTTCGTGATTCGTCGGTTTAGGAACTGCTCGTATTATGGCCCCCGTCCGGAAGACTTTTCCGAGCATTGTTCGATTGCCTTAGTTATGGTATGGTATATGGGAAATATTTTCTGGTCCTGGGAGGTAATTACCAACGGGAGTTATTACTGTCAATGGCACTTAAATTCCTGATATTCGCCCAAGAATCATTTCAGGCGGTATTACGAGCCTGACATAGCACTCAAAAATATTATGATGGAAAACAAAAAAATGATTTACGAGAACGGGTTTTGAGAGTGCAAAGGGGAGGTCTCGTCATGGCAGATAAAACCCTTAAATCGGTAATTACTAAAAATAGTAGGAAAGAAAAAAAGATTCTGGGACTGGAACGGAACATTTTCTTTGTTGGAATTACCAGCTTTTTAACGGATACTACCACAAAAATGATCTATGCCATCATGCCGTTGTTTCTAATGACCTTAGGAGCAACGAAAACAGAAATTTCCTTAATTGAAGGCATAGCAGAAAGCACAGCCTCCGTGCTTAAAGCCTTGTCCGGCTGGTGGAGTGACAAAATTGGCAAGAACAAGCCTTTTATGATCATCGGCTATGCATTTACCGCAATACTATCTCCCTTGTTCGCAATGGTTACTTCTCCGTTGCAGGTACTTATTATCCGATTTAGCGAAAGAGTTGGCAAAGGAATAAGAACGGCCCCGCGAGATAGTTTAATCGCCGGTTCCTCGGCGGATACCACGAAGGGAAGGAGTTTTGGTTTTCATAAAGCTATGGATAATAGCGGAGCGATACTTGGTCCTCTGCTGGCTTTTGGAATCCTGGCGCTTTTTCCGGGTGACTACCGTAAAGTATTTATATTTGCTGCCATACCGGGTTTATTAGGGCTGAGTTCACTAATCTGTTTTGTGAAAGAAGCAAAAAGAGATCAGGCGGAGCGCCTTGGGAGGATTACTTTAAAGGACTTTTCTCCAAAATATTATGCCTTTCTTGGAATTATATTTATTTTTACACTTGGCAACTCGACAGATGCCTTACTGCTTATTAAAGCTAGTGATCTTGGAGTTCAGGATGCTTTTATCCCCATTATTTATCTTCTATTCAACTCCGTTTCAGTAATGTGTTCGATTCCTGCGGGTATGTTATCAGACAAAATAGGCAGGGAAAGAATAATCATCTTTGGGTATTTACTCTTTTCAATCATCTACTTTGGCTTTGGAAGAAATACCAGTCAAAGTGGTCTGATTTTGCTTTTTGCTTTCTATGGTCTTTATAGTGCGGCAACGGATGGAATTCAGAAGGCCTTGGTTTCAGATTTAATTGATCAGAATAAAAGAGGTACAGGCCTTGGACTGTACAATTGTCTTGTAGGAATAACA
>JBAQLX010000427.1:0-1672 GCA_049302315.1 Desulfosporosinus sp. | reverse complement strand
TACACAGAAAAAACAATTTTCAGTGAATTTCTTGAGGCATTAGAAGAGATTGCCCCTTTAAAAAGGAATATTACTGTGCTAATAAAACTTCACCCGAAAGAAGATGCGGATAGTTTTTCTCGCCACTTGATTAACATACCGAAAGGATTACGTATAGTCATAGATAAAGATACAGAACCAAGAAAACTTATCTTGGCTTCAGATTTAGTTTGTGGAATGTCTTCCATGTTCTTACTAGAATCAATTATTATTGGTAAGCCGACGCTCAGTGTACAAATTGGATTATGCAGGCCTAGTCCTTTTGTTTTGGAACGGATGAAAATTCTCTCATCAATTAGGGATCAGAAAAGTCTTAGATCCTATCTGGAAAGTATTATTTTACATAAACAAGTACAGGAATACAAGTTTAGTGTGGTTTCAAACGCTGTGAAAAATGTAATTAATCTAGTAGAGGATATTTGTGCGGAAACTTGCGATAAACGGTTGATCCCGATCCAATAGAATCGGGTTGAGGAGACAAAGCAACTTATGGTTCAAGTGATTGACACCAAGGAACAGAAGATCTTAAAGGAATTTCCACCTTACTAGTCAAGCTGGTCATTAGGCTAAGGGAGGAACAAAAAGGCGATAGAGCAATATATAAGTAAGCAATTACAAGAGGATATTGCAGAAGATCAGTTAAGCATTAAAGAGTTTGTAGACACGTTTACGGGTGAGCCCGTAGCAAAGAACAAGAAAAAATAGCCCCGTAACCCCTTTTGGGGTAGTTCGGGGAAGAGTGCGGTTGGTGGAACTTTCAGTAAGCCTTGAGGCTTAGCCCGTACCCAGCCCTTATAGGGCTAGAGCAAACTACCCGCTGAGCGGGTGGTCATGATTTACTTTAAGCCATTTGTTAGACTGACTGACGTAGTCCAGTTAATTTTATTGTTCAAGTCCAGAATATAAAGAGATTGCTAACACCATTATATCATCCGATATCTTGGGACTGACGATTTAGTTGCCGATTAATTGAGGAACGGCTACTTTATTTTTTCTTTTTATTGTCTGCAGCTTTGCTGCGGTTTGATTATTGACGCCTATAAACAAAACGGCCTCACAGCCATACAAACGGCATTAGTTCATCGACTCATACCAGCCTTTTCGAGTTGCAGCAAGAGCTGGAACAAAGACTTAGACCCTTAGTGCTATCCTGAACCACTGGCGTCATTGCATGCAAACTTACATTGTTTATTTTTTATCTCTTTATCCTAAAGCTTTTTAACACTTCTTACGATACAATTATTGGATGGTTATATGAATGAACATAGAGGTGTTTGATTTGGATATTGGTGCAGTAAAGAATCCTGTAGACATTGGCGGTGCGGCCAATCAGTTAAGGGTAAATCCCGTTACCCAGCCTGTTGTCAATGTTCCAACTGTAAATACGGTTGATGAAGCAGATAGATTTCAAATTGATGAAAAAGATAAGAATAAGCCAGCCGACTTAGAAAAAGTAACCCGAATGACAGAAATGATGAGTAAATTTGTGCAAGCTATGGATGCTGATATTCAATTTAAAATCCATGAGGGAACCAACCAATTAATGGTTCAAGTAGTTGATCAAGCAAATAATACAGTTTTAAAAGAATTCCCACCGCATGAATTTCTGAATACAATGGCCGCGATTCGGGAT
>JBAQLX010000426.1:0-1513 GCA_049302315.1 Desulfosporosinus sp. | reverse complement strand
GGGCTGTTGAAGTACCTGAAACCTAAGACCGACAATATGATCAGGACCAGAACAACGACGATAACTGCAAGTTTCTTTTTCATGTCTTCTCCTCCTGCTCCTTTAGACTCAAGACTGTTCCCTGATCCGTAAAACAAGACCATCCCCATAAAAATATTATCATGCAGAGAATTCTTGTCAATCCTTATACTTTCCACATGACCATCCTTGCACTCATTGACAGGAAAATCAGACTGATCCCAACGTCATACGCAAAACATCCCTTCAGCCCCGCCACTGAAGGGATGCTTATCAAGCAATCAATCGCACTCTCCCTCTACCTGGTAAATTTCAACCAGCTTTTCTTTGCCTTTGACCTTAATAGGATCCAAAGGGGTTACTCTAAACTTATCTTTAATACGTTCATAAGTCTCTTTGCTGATTAAGATCTGCCCAGGTTTGGCATTGGATTCCAGCCTGGCGGCTAAATTCACGGTATCCCCGATGGCCGTATAATCCAACCGATCTTGAGATCCGATATTCCCGACAACCGCTGGACCGGAATTAAGGCCAATACCAAAACTCACTGAACGACCGTACCGCTTAAGGAGACCTTCCGCAAGTTTAACGGACTCCCTTTGCATTTGTAAGGCAGCGCGGACAGCCCTTTCCGGGTGATCCTTTTGCTCAATAGGCGCTCCGAAGATGGACATCACGCCGTCTCCGATAAACTTATCAATTGTCCCTTCAAAAGCAAACACTGCCCGGGAGCATAGATCAAGATATTCATTAAGCAGATTGATAATATCCTCCGGTTCCATCTTTTCCGACATTGGGGTAAAACCTCGGATATCGACAAACATCAGGGTGATATCTTTACGGATCCCACCCACTTTAATTTCTTCCTTAGAGGACAGGATTTCCTGGACAACTGCCTTGGACACATAGCGACCAAAGATCCCCGTTACGCGGCCCCGTTCCTTCCGCTCTTTAAGGTACTGAGATACAACTGAAAAGATATATAAAGCGATGATCGTCAGGATGGGGTATATGTAGGGCAGCAAGATATTCAACGTCTGAAATACAATGACACTGCCCACAGAATAGACCACTAAAAACCCTACCGTGATTAGAATCGCCCATTTGGCGCGCACACGCTCCATCATCAAATAGGCCAATAAGCCCATAACCAGGATTAGTAATAAACCTATGGGCTGGGATACCCTAGTATATATCTTATCATCCAGTAGACTCTGGATAATATTGGCATGAATCACGACTCCATACATTTGCAATATCTTACTTGCGGGAGTGTAGTACATATCCTCTAAACCAAGGGCATAGGGGCCAATCAGCACTACCGAACCGGCAAAATGCGCAGGACTAACCTCCCCGCTTAGTACTTTTTCCACGGAAATAGTCTCAATTTTCTTATCGAGTGGCTTTGTTGCATAAGAAATAAGAATTTCATTCTGGGAACCTGTAGCGAGGGGAACATTACCCTTTAGCCAGCGATTATCCTCTGTCCAAACCA
>JBAQLX010000425.1:0-3798 GCA_049302315.1 Desulfosporosinus sp. | reverse complement strand
CCAGTTCAATTCCGAGTTCGCGCACTTCGTCTTTAAAGAGCATACGTAACGGCTCGATGAGTTCAAATTGAATGTCCTTAGGCAAACCACCAACATTGTGATGGCTTTTAATCGTTTCCGCAGTTTCCGTTCCACTCTCCACAATATCCGGATAAAGAGTCCCTTGAACCAGGAAATCGACCTGGCCAAGTTTTAAGGCCTCGCCTTCAAAAACGCGAATAAACTCATTGCCAATCGCTTTGCGTTTCATTTCAGGCTCGGATACACCTTGTAGCTTTTGCAAAAAACGTTCATGAACATCCACAGACACCAGATTCAACTGAAACTGTTCCGTAAAAACTTTCCTAACCTGTTCAGCCTCATTTTTACGCATAAATCCATGATCAACAAAGACGCAGGTCAATTGATCTCCTACTGCCCGGTGCAGTAAAGCCGCAGCTACCGAAGAATCTACCCCACCGCTCAAAGCACAAAGAACATGTTTCTTTCCGACCCTGGCGCGGATCTCCGCCACTTGCAACTCGATAAAGGACTCCATAGTCCAATCCCCAGCACATTTACAAATATCAAAGAGGAACTTTTCTAACATCGCTTGCCCACCTAGGGTATGTTTTACTTCAGGATGAAACTGAACCCCATAAAAATGTCGTTCTTCATCCATCATGGCTGCAATTGGAGTATTCCAAGTATGGGCAGCGGCCACAAAGCCCTCAGGTAATTTGTGCACAGAATCACCGTGGCTCATCCAACACGGGCGCTCTCCACCCAAGTCTTTCCACAGGTCCGTTGGAATATCAAACGTCAGCATTGCTTTCCCATACTCACTGGCTTCGGGATGTTCTACGCTTCCCCCTAATTGTACAGTCATCAGCTGCATCCCATAGCAAATTCCCAGGATGGGAATCCCTAAGTTATAAATTTCAGGGTCCGCTTCTGGCGCATTCAGTTGATTGACACTCGCCGGTCCGCCCGAAAAGATAAGGCCTTTTGGCTTGCGAGCCCGGATTTCCTCAATCGAGGTTTTATAGGAAACCATTTCAGAATACACATGCGCTTCCCTCACCCGGCGCGCAATAAGTTGATTGTACTGTCCTCCAAAATCCAAAACCAATACGACTTCCTTTGGCACTTTTTTCATCATCACCATTCTTAAAATACTGTCTATAATTCTTCGTTGAAATGAATTATATAGCACGACAAGACGTAACTATGTACTGTCTTACCTCAGCTGATCCAAGCTCGAGGAAGTCTCTTGGCTTAGTGAGCACGGAGAGAGGAATCGCGTCAATGAGCGCAGTCAATAAGGCGTTAAGAAACGCATTAGGACTTGTCCAAGGATGGACTGATGTCGCGGTGCCAAGGACTCGAACAGGACGTTCGAGATTAGAGCGCTGGCCATGGACGGCCGAGTGTCCCTGTAGCCACGGATGGCGGGAAGGGACCGCCGCCAAGGATGGCTAGGCGCCGTATGGCAAGGAGCGACGCACTTACAGAAAGCCCGGAGGTTTTGAGTTTAGCCTGAGCGACAAGCGAATAACAATGGAACGTGTCGATCACGATAGTCTCCTGTGACGATAGTCTCCAGTGGAGAGTATCGCCGAAAGCGCACGACCCTTAACGAATTCTATCGCGCTGAGGATGACTATCGCCGAAGGCGCTAACCCACAACGAACACTTATCGCCGTAGGATGCTAAGACACTTCCTCACTTAAGCTCAAACGCTTCCTGTTTTAACACACCAATATAGGGCAGATTCCGATACTTTTCGTTGAAGTCGAGGCCATACCCTACAACAAATTCATCAGGAATCGAAAACCCGTTGTAATCCGGAGTAACATCCGCTTTCCGTCGAGTGGCTTTATCGAGTAGGGTAACCACCTTAACGCTCAGAGGATTCCGGCCTCTTAAGTTTTCTATTAAGTACTTTAATGTCAATCCCGTATCTATAATATCCTCAACAATCAAAATGTGGACATCCTCGATACTACTTTCCAAGTCCCTAAGGATGCGCACTACCCCTGAAGACTGAGTTGAGTCTCCATAGCTTGATAGAATCATAAAATCATACGTCAAAGGCAATTTTATCTCTCGGATAAGATCCGCCATAAAGGGAACCGCACCTTTTAATATCCCAAGGACCAGGATCTTCTTTCCTTCGAAATCTCGAGTAATCTCTGCGCCAAGTTCTGCCACACGCTTTCCCAAGTCTTCTCTTGAAATTAATACTCGTCCAATATATTTTTCCATATAAGGATACCTCCACCTAAGGATAAAACTTATTTTAAAACTATATCAGAGGCTTGTCTATTGTGCAAATAAATAATGAGGCAGGATATAAACCATAAGAGGGTATATTCCTGCCCCTTTTCAACCATAGAACACCAGCCCTAGATATCCGGTGCTTGTATATTTATCTTCTTTCCAATATCCTTAAACTCAAGTGTCATTGTCATTGGTTCGGACTTTACTTTATCTTTCGCTTCGATTGTTGCTTTTACAAGCATTTTATCCGACTTACGAATATAAAGCGTATACTGGAAATCGGTCCAAAATACCTCCATCATTTGATTCTGCACACTGGGAAATAAATGACATACCCATACTTTTTCTCCGTTTACTTTTTCTTGATCGCTAAGCATCACCTCTCCAAGCTCTTTCATTTGAAGCGAAGATAAGGGGTTGAGCTCCGCCAAAAAAACTTCCTGAGCCGCTTGAGCGTTTGCAAATCTGATCCACTTCTTACTAAACGGATCTTTGCTGTAGGTAGAATCCCCGATTTTGATCATCTCTACTTCGCTTCCGGCCAGCTGTCCCAAGATTCGGGTGTTCCCACCATCTTTTTCCCCTAGAACCTGAGTGAGTACCCGATCTTTTCCCTCGACCCATTGATGCTGGGTCAAACTGTAGCGAAAAGAGGTTGCAACGTTCAATTGTTCCAAGCCGTGTGTGACTAAATTAGTGGGGTCTGGTTGCCATAAGAAGCGCCCAAGAAGCCCCCCCATCAACACGACAATGATTCCAATGATTAAACCAAATCCTCTTTTCTTCATCTCATGCCCCCCTGGCGGAGTTCTTACCCTACAATATGTTGAATCAGCTCGCCCTATTCCACTAATCTGTAGAAGTGCAATGTTTATATAGCGCCAATGATCACGAGAAAAGAAATCGCCGTCAACTCACACGGCTTTTTCATGCACAGCTTTTTTCCCATGCAATAAATAATATAATAGCATACATACGGCAATAACAATTGCCACACCTTTATACATTCCTCTGTAACCTGTGAAAGGTCCATTCATTTTGTGTTGTATCACAAAAAATCGTAATCTCTTAATTCCGCTTCCCACCTCGCTCATGGGCTAGCAATACATAAAAAATCGACAACAGCACATAATAACCCTCATCAACCAAAGAGAAGATGAGCACATGAAACTAACTCCTATTTTAAAAAATCAGCTAAAACGCTGGTCAAGACAAATAGTAAACACCTTAAAAGATAAGCCAAATACTAAGGAGCCAAAGGCCTAAATGTTGAAACCTCAGTTAACCCCTATAAACTCGGGACTTTATTTAAAAAATCCCCTCGCTAGGGGGGTTATAGGAAAAGGCGGCGCATAGAAATGAAAGAGGTCTATATTTCAACCGGAAAACTAGCTAGTAACGTCTGTTGTGCCGATGCCTTATTACGAGGAGGAAGTTTAAGTGAGAGAGTGCGGAGAAACAAAACAACGCTGGATGATCGGGGAAATTAACGGCAAAGAACACGTTTTGCGGGAAGCGGTTGAACATTATGAAGCA